>NZ_JBHXLV010000210.1:0-11070 GCF_042721685.1 Streptomyces sp. NPDC058459
CTCGCGTGCCCCGGCCCGCGAAGCGGATCTTCGTACGGGACCCCGCCGGCCGCGTGGTGGACATCCCCGCCGACGGCTGGACTGCCTCCCCGTGAGCGCCCAGACTGGGGGTGTCGGACGCCCCGCTCATCCTGGACGGTGACCGTGGAAACGCAAGAGAGTCAGCGCGTCGAGTTCACGCCCGAGGCGGCCGCACTGCTGCGGAGGCTGGGTGAGCAGCACGGCCCGCTGATGTTCCACCAGTCCGGCGGCTGCTGCGACGGCAGCGCTCCGATGTGCTACCCAGAGGGCGAGTTCCGCACCGGCGCCTCGGATGTGCTCCTGGCCGAACTGGCCGTGGACGGCGTAGCGGAACCGGTCGGCTTCTGGATGTCGAAGTCCCAGTACGACCTCTGGAGCCACACCCGCCTCATCGTGGACGTGGTCCCCGGCCGGGGCAGCGGCTTCTCCCTGGAGGCCCCGGAGGGCGTCCGCTTCCTGATCCGCTCGCGCGTGATCGGCGCCTAGCCTTCGCCCGTCACGGCCGCAGCCCGCTCACCAGGTCCGCCGTGGCCGTGAGGCCGTTGTTGATGGTGGGGGCCATGCTGGTGCCGGCCAGTGAGAAGCCGAGCATCATGCAGACCAGGGCGTGCGAGATCTTCAGCGCCCCGTTGCGCATGAAGACCACGGCCAGGATCAGGAGCAGCAGCACCACTGAGATGGAAACAGCCATCGGAACCTCCTCCGCCACGCCAGGTGTGCGGCGTTCGGCCGCAAGTGTGGCGTAGCGGAGGGTTGTTCCAGGGCGCTGACGTGTCCCCCGTAAGGGTGGTGTCAGGGTGCGACGAGGTCCGCCAGCGCGGCGAGGGCCTTGCGGTGGGCGCCCGCGGTGCCGTAGGCGAGGGAGTCCGCCTTGGCCCGCTTCAGGTGCAGGTGGACGGGGTGTTCCCAGGTCATGCCGAGCCCGCCGTGCAGTTGGAGCGCCTCCTCGGTGGCGTGGACGGCGACCGGAGCGGCGTAGGACTGGGCGACGGCGACCGTGAGGTCGGTGTCGAGGCCGGTGGTGAGCGCGTCGGCGGCGGCGCGGGCGGCCGCACGGAGGCTGACCACCTCCAGCCAGAGCTGGGCGAGCCGGTGCTTGAGCGCCTGGAAGCCGCCGACCGGCCGGTTGAACTGCTTGCGCTCCTTCAGATAGCGCACGGTCTCCATCAACGCCCAGTCCGCGACGCCCAGTTGTTCGGAGGCCAGCAGCCCCGCGCCGGCCCGCAGGGCGCGTCGTACGGCGGGTTCGGCGGGGCCGAGGCGGCGGCCGGGGGCGCCGTCGAGGGTAACGGTGGCGAGCGGGCGGGTGAGGTCGAGCGGGGTCAGCGGGGTGAGGGTGACGGCGTCGGCGGCCACGGCGTACAGATCGCCGTCGGCGGCCGGGACGAGGAGCACGTCGGCCGCGACCGCGTCCGCGACGGAGGTCAGCTCACCGCGCAGCGCGCCGTTCTCGACACGGGCCGTGGCGAAGGCGGCGCCCGGCGCGGTGGTCAGGGAGACGGCGAGCGCCCCCACCGTGCGGCCGGAGGCGAGTTCCCCCAGCAGCTCGTCGTCGCCGCAGGCGAACAGCGCCTCGGTGGCGACCACGGCGCTGGCGAGGTACGGCACCGGTGCCACGGCCCGCCCCAACTCCTCCAGCACGACGGCGACTTCCCGATGGGTGGCACCCTGGCCGCCCTGCGACTCGGGTATCAGCAGGCCGGCCAGGCCCATGCCCTCGGCGAGCTGCTTCCACAGGCCGGGATCGTGCGGGGTGC
Source organism: Streptomyces sp. NPDC058459 (assembly GCF_042721685.1). NCBI lineage: Bacteria > Bacillati > Actinomycetota > Actinomycetes > Kitasatosporales > Streptomycetaceae > Streptomyces > Streptomyces sp. NPDC058459. The sequence goes on from NZ_JBHXLV010000210.1 coordinate 1,779, forward strand.
CCGACTCGGTGCGGGCGATCACGGCGGCGGGCCCGCAATGGTCGGTGAGCAGGTCGCGGACGGCGGCCCGCAGGGCCTCCTCCTCGGAGTAGAGGAGGTCGGGCTCGGCGTTCGGCGTGCTCATCGGGCCAGGTCCTTCCAGGGGACGTCCTTGTCGGTGCGCGGTTCGGCGGGCAGGCCGAGGACGCGCTCGGCGACGATGTTCAGCAGGACCTCGCTGGTCCCGCCCTCGATGCTGTTGCCCTTGGAGCGCAGATAGCGGTACCCGGCGTCGCGTCCGGTGAAGTCGACCAGTTCGGGGCGGCGCATGGTCCAGTCGTCGTAGAGCAGCCCCTCCTCGCCCCGGAGTTCGACCTCCAGGCCGCTGATCTCCTGGTTGAGGCGGGCGAAGGCGAGCTTCATGCCGGAGCCCTCGTAGCCGGGCCGGCCTGCGTTGAGCTGCTGGCGCAGGCGCTCGGCCGTCAGCCGGGACACCTCGGCCTCGGCCCAGAGCGTCAGCAGCCGCTGATGCAGGTCGTGGGTGCGCAGCTCGGGGCGTTCCCGCCAGGTCTTCGCGACCGGGCCGATCATGCCGCCCTCGCGGGGCAGGCGCATGCCGCCGATAGAGACACGTTCGTTCATCAGCGTGGTCCGGGCGACCCGCCAGCCGTCGCCGGCCTCGCCGAGACGGCGGTTGCCGGGGATGCGGACGCCGGTGAGGAAGACCTCGTTGAACTCGGCCTCGCCGGTGATCTGGCGCAGCGGCCGGACCTCCACCCCGGGGTCGGTCATGTCGCAGATGAAGTAGGTGATGCCCGCGTGCTTGGGCGCGTCCGGGTCGGTGCGGGCGATGAGGATCGCCCAGCGGGCCAGATGGGCGCTGGAGGTCCACACCTTCTGCCCGTCGACCACCCAGCCCTCACCGTCGCGTACGGCACGGGTGCCGAGCGCGGCCAGGTCGGAGCCGGCGCCGGGCTCGCTGAACAGCTGGCACCACACCTCCTCGCCGGTCCACAGGGGGCGCAGGAAGCGGGCCTTCTGCTCGTCGGTGCCGTGGCGCAGCACGGTCGGGGCGGCCATGCCGAGGCCGATGCCGATGCGGCGGGGGTCGTTGTCGGGGGCGCCGGCGGCGGCCAGCTCCTCGTCCACGACGGCCTGCAGCGAGCGCGGGGCGCCGAGTCCGCCGAGGCCCTCCGGGTAGTGCACCCAGGCGAGTCCGGCGTCGAAGCGGGCCTTGAGGAAATCGAGACGGTCGGTGGTGGCGGGCGGGTGCGCGGCCAGCAACTCGTGGGTGCGGCGGCGCAGTTCACCGGCGTCGGTCATGCGGTGGCTCCGTTCGGCGGCAGGACGGCGATGCGGCCGGTGGTCACGCCGTCGGCGACCCGCTGCACGGCGTCGGCGGCTCCGGCGAGCGGTACGCGCTCGCTGATCAGGGGCTTGATCGCGCCGCGCGCGGCCAGCTCGGTCAGCTCCTCGTGGCAGCGCAGCACGAGCTTGGGGTTCTTGGTGTGGTACAGGCCCCAGTGCAGGCCCAGGATCGAGTAGTTCTTCACCAGGGCGTGGTTGAGGGCGGGGCTCGGGATGGAGCCGCTCGCGAAGCCGACGACCACGATCCGGCCCTCGAAGGCGACCAGCTTGGCGGACTGGGCGTACGCCTCGCCGCCGACGGGGTCGTAGATCACGTCGGCGCCCCTGCCGCCGGTGGCCTCCTTGACGGCGGCGACCACGTCCCCGGTACGGCGGTCCACGACCACGTCGCAGCCCAGCTCGCGGGCGACGGCAGCCTTGTCGGCGCCGCCGACGACACCGATGACCCGCGCTCCGGCGGCCTTGCCGAGCTGGACGGCGGCGCTGCCGACACCGCCCGAGGCGGCGTGCACCAGCAGGGTCTCCCCCGCCTCCAGACGGGCCCGGCGGTGCAGGCCGAACCAGCCGGTCTGGTAGCCGATGTGCAGGGCGGCGGCCTCGGCGTCGTCCAGCGCGTCGGGCACGGGGAGCAGCGCGCGGGCGTCGGCGAGCGCGTACTCGGCGAAACCGCCGTACGGCAGCGCCGGGTTGGCGATGACGCGGCGGCCGTCCTCGGTCTCGCCGCAGATCTCGACGCCGGGCGTGAAGGGCAGCGGGGGCCGGAGTTGGTACTGGCCCCGGCAGAGCAGGGCGTCCGGGAAGTTGACGTTGGCGGCGCGCACCCGGAGCAGCACCTGGCCCTCGCCGGGCGTGGGGGGCTCCACCTCCGCCAGGCGCATCACCTCGCGCGGCTCGCCGTTCTCGTGCACTTGCCATGCCTGCATGCCGGGCCTCCACGGGACTGCGTCGTCCGAACCGGGGTCCTGGGCATACTAAGCGGTCGCTTGCCGTTAGGGAACAGCCGGCCGGAACCAGTCCACCGGCTCCGGACGGAACCCGTCAGCTCTCCCCCTCGGCCCTCCGCCCGGCCCGCGCCCGCAGCTGCATCCGCTCGCCCTGCGGCCCGAACAGGCTGAGGAACTCCACCGGCCCGTCCCCCGCCGACCCGAACCAGTGCGGTACCCGGGTGTCGGACTCGGCGGCCTCCCCCGGCCCCAGCACCGCGTCATGGTCGCCGAGGACCAGCCTGAGGCGCCCGGAGAGGGCGTACAGCCATTCGTAGCCCTCGTGGGTGCGCGGGTCGGGCCGCCGCTCGCGGCGCGGTTCGAGCACCATGTACGTCAGGAGGCCGCCGGGGCGCCGGGTGAGGGGGTGGAAGGTGCGGCCGTCCCGCTCGACCGGCTCGGTCCGCACCCTGGGGTCGCCGACCGGCGGGGCGCCGACCAGTTCGTCCAGCGGGACCCGGTGGGCCTCGGCGATGGGCGGCAGCGGCTCCAGGCCGGGCCGGCGCAGCCCGGACTCCAGCCGGGAGAGGGTGCTGACCGAGATGCCGGTCGCCTCCGACAGCGCGGCCGGCGTCACGTCCCGATCCTTGCGCAGGCGGCGCAGTCTCGGGCCGACGGCGGCCAGTACCTCGCCGGTACTCTCCGCGCCCGCGTCGCTCGTCCCACTCGTGGCCTTATCGCGGATCGGGCAAGGTGGTTTGTCGATCCGGCAGGTGTGAGCGGGGCCTTCGCAGAGCACCCATGCTGCATGCTGCTCACTCGGCTCGCGGAGGTGTCGGGCCAGGTCGCCGCCACGGCGTCCCGGACCCGCAAGACGGAACTGCTCGCGGAACTCTTCCGGGACGCGGAACCCGACGACGTACCGGTGGTCATCCCGTATCTCGCGGGACGGCTGCCGCAGGGCCGGATCGGCGTCGGCTGGAAGGTGCTCGGCCGCGCGGTACCGCCCGCCGCCGAGCCGACGCTCACCGTGCGCGGAGTGGACGCGCTGCTGAGTGAGCTGGCCGCGGTGTCCGGGGCGGGTTCGCAGGCCGGGCGGGCACGGATCCTCGACGAGCTGATGGGTGCGGCCACCGAGGACGAACAGCGCTTCCTGCGGGGCCTGCTGACCGGCGAGGTCCGCCAGGGCGCGCTGGACGCGCTCGCCGTGGAGGGGCTGGCCCGCGCCACGGAGGCCGACCCGCCCACGGTGCGGCGGGCGGTGATGCTGGCCGGCTCGCTCCAGACGGTCGCCCAGGCCCTGCTGGCCGAGGGCCCCGGCGCGCTGGAGGCGTTCCGCCTCACGGTGGGCCGCCCGGTGCTGCCGATGCTGGCGCGCAGCGCGTCCTCGGTCGCGGAGGCGGTGGAGAAGCTCGGGGTGTGCGCGGTGGAGGAGAAGCTCGACGGCATCCGCGTCCAGGTGCACCGCAACGGCGCCGAGGTGGGCGTCTACACCCGGACGCTGGACGACATCACCGGCCGGCTGCCGGAGGTGACGGCGGCGGCGCTGGCCCTGCCGGGTGAGCGGTTCGTGCTGGACGGCGAGGTGATCTCGTTCGGGCCGGACGGGCGGCCCCGTTCCTTCCAGGAGACGGCCGGCCGGGTCGGCTCGCGGGTGGACGTGGCGAGGGCGGCCGAGGAGGTCCCGGTCTCCCCGGTGTTCTTCGACGCGCTCTCGGTGGACGGCCGGGACCTGCTGGACCTGCCCTTCGCCGAGCGGCACGCGGAGCTGGCCCGGCTGGTGCCGGAGCCGATGCGGGTGCGCCGGGCGCTGGTCGCCGGGCCCGGGGACACCGGCGCGGCGGAGGAGTTCCTCGCCGAGACCCTGGCGCGCGGGCACGAGGGGGTGGTGGCAAAGGGGCTCGACGCGCCGTACAGCGCGGGACGGCGCGGTGCGTCCTGGCTGAAGGTCAAGCCCGTGCACACCCTCGATCTGGTGGTACTGGCCGCCGAGTGGGGACACGGCCGCCGCACCGGCAGGCTCTCCAACCTCCACCTGGCCGCCCGCACGGCCGACGGCGGTTACGCGATGCTAGGGAAGACCTTCAAGGGCATGACGGACGCGATGCTCGCCTGGCAGACCGGGCGGCTGGGCGAACTCGCGGTGGAGGAGAAGAGCTGGGGCGTGACCGTACGCCCCGAACTCGTCGTGGAGATCGCCTACGACGGACTCCAGCGTTCCACCCGCTACCCGGCCGGGGTCACCCTGCGGTTCGCGCGGGTGATCCGCTATCGCGAGGACAAACGGCCCGAGGAGGCCGATACGGTGGAGGCCCTGCTCGCGGCACACCCGGAGGTCAAGGCGTGACAGCGCGTGCGACGAAGCGCAGCGCGGGACTGCTGTTGTTCCGCCACACCGACCGAGGTCTTGAGGTGTTGCTCGGCCATATGGGCGGCCCGCTCTGGGCCACGAAGGACGAGGGGGCGTGGTCGGTGCCCAAGGGCGAGTACCTGGCGGACGAACCCGCCTGGGACGCGGCCCGCCGGGAGTTCCAGGAGGAACTGGGTATCGCCCCGCCGGACGGTCCGGCGCTGCCGCTGGGCGAGATCACCCAGCGCAACGGCAAGATCGTCACGGTCTGGGCGGTGGCGGCCGACCTCGATCCGTCGGCCGTCGCGCCCGGCACCTTCACCATGGAGTGGCCGCCCCACTCGGGCCGCGTCCAGGAGTTCCCGGAGCTGGACCGGGTGGCCTGGTTCACCCCCGAGGAGGCCCGGCCGCTGATGGTCTCCGGACAGGGCACGTTTCTCGACCGTCTGGCGGAGCACTCGGGCTGAACAGGGGACCGAGGCGTTGCGGTACCGGATGCCGCGCGCCAAGGTCGACGCATACCCCGGTACCAGGAGGTCAGCCATGCCCATCGCCACGGTGAACCCGGCGAACGGCGAGACGGTCAAGACGTACGAGCCGATGGACGACGCCGAGGTGGAGCGCAGGCTCCAGCTCGCCGAGGCCACCTTCCGGACCTACCGGACGACGTCGTTCGCCGAGCGCGCCGAGCGGCTGAACCGGGCCGCCGACCTGCTGGAGGCGGACAACGACGAGGTCGCCCGGATCATGACGACCGAGATGGGCAAGCCCCTCGCGCAGGCCCGCGCGGAGGCCGCCAAGTGCGTCAAGGCGATGCGCTGGTACGCCGGACGGGCCGAGGGCCTGCTCGCCGACGAGGTGCCGGACGAGGCGGACGTACGGGACTCCGGGGCCTCGCGGGTGCGGGTGGTCTACCGCCCGCTGGGTCCGGTGCTCGCGGTGATGCCGTGGAACTTCCCGCTCTGGCAGGTGATCCGGTTCGCCGCGCCCGCGCTGATGGCGGGCAACGTCGGCCTGCTCAAGCACGCCTCCAACGTGCCGCAGACCGCCCTCTACCTGGAGGACCTGTTCCAGCGGGCCGGGTTCCCGGTCGGCTGTTTCCAGACGCTGCTGGTCGGCTCGGCCGCCGTCGACGAGATCCTCCGGGACGACCGGGTCAAGGCGGCCACCCTCACCGGCAGCGAGCCGGCCGGACGTGCGGTCGCCTCCACCGCCGGCGAGATGATCAAGAAGACGGTACTGGAGCTGGGCGGCAGCGACCCCTATCTGGTGATGCCCTCCGCCGACATCGACAAGGCGGCGAAGGTCGCGGTGACGGCACGGGTGCAGAACAACGGCCAGTCCTGCATCGCGTCCAAGCGGTTCATCGTGCACCGGGACGTGTACGACGCCTTCCTGGAGAAGTTCGTCGCCGGGATGGAGGACCTGACCGTCGGCGACCCGATGGACGACCACACCGACGTCGGGCCGCTCGCCACCGAGCAGGGCCGGGCCGACGTGGAGGAACTGGTGGACGACGCGCGCCGCAGCGGCGCCGGCATCCTGTGCGGCGGCCGGCGGCCGGACGGCGCTGGCTGGTACTACCCGCCGACCGTGATCGCCGGCGTCGGGCGCGAGATGCGCATCCATCGCGAGGAGGCGTTCGGACCGGTGGCGACCGTGTACCGGGCGGACGACCTGGAGGACGCGATCCTGATCGCCAACGACTCCCCGTTCGGCCTGAGTTCCAGCGTGTGGACCGAGGACGAGGACGAGATGGCGCACTGCGCGCGGGACCTGGAGGCCGGGGGCGTGTTCATCAACGGCATGACCGCCTCGAACGCCGCGTTCCCCTTCGGCGGGGTGAAGCGTTCCGGTTACGGACGTGAACTGTCGGCGCACGGAATCCGGGAGTTCTGCAACATCACCACCGTTTGGCAGGGAGCGTGAGGATCGCACGGCTACGATCCGGTCTGTGAACGGCGAAGTGACCCTCCCTCTGATCGTCGACGAGCGCGGTGCGCTGCGGGTGTCGGCGGGCGATGTAGCCAAGTTGCTGCGCAGCGTGGGGGCGCGGTGGGTGCATCTGGTGGAGGCCGGGGAGCGGGGGCTGGACGAGGACACCGTCGCCGAGCTGGCCATCGAGCTGGCGAAGCTGGCGGACCGGATCGACGTGGCCTGCATCGCTCACAGCAGCGGGGCGCGGCAGGAGCAGTCACCCGGTGATTTCAAACGGTCCTGAGCTGCCGAAACGGCCTTTCGTCACTCTCTGTCGTCCCCGGTTCGGAGTAATTCGGCGCGAGATCGTCGGCCTTCCGGGTGAGTGTGGGTGGACCACCTTCTGACCGGCGGACGAAGGCCCGCCGGACGGCGAAAGCAGGGACCGCTCATGGCGACTTTGTGCAGACCCTCGGTGTCCGTGCCGGAACACGTGATCACCATGGAGGAGACCCTGGAGCTGGCCCGCACGCACCACGCGGACAACCCGCAGCTCCCGCTGGCCCTCCGGCTGATCGAGAACACCGGAGTGCGCACCCGGCACATCGTGCAGCCGATCGAGGAGACCCTGAAGCACCCGGGCTTCGAACAGCGCAACAAGCTGTACGAGCACGAGGCCAAGGCCCGGGTGCCCGCGGTCATCCAGCAGGCGCTGGACTCGGCCGAACTGCTCACCTCCGACATCGATGTCATCGTCTACGTGTCGTGCACCGGCTTCATGATGCCGTCGCTCACCGCGTGGCTGATCAACGAGATGGACTTCTCCAGCACCACCCGGCAGCTGCCCATCGCCCAGCTGGGCTGCGCGGCCGGCGGTGCCGCCATCAACCGGGCGCACGACTTCTGTTCGGCCTACCCGGAGGCCAACGCCCTCATCGTGGCCTGCGAGTTCTGCTCGCTGTGCTACCAGCCGACCGACCTCGGCGTCGGCTCCCTGCTCTCCAACGGCCTGTTCGGCGACGGCATCGCGGCCGCCGTGGTCCGCGGCCGGGGCGGCACGGGTGTGGAGCTGGAGCGCAACGGCTCGTACCTGATCCCCAAGACCGAGGACTGGATCTCGTACGACGTCCGGGACACCGGGTTCCACTTCCTGCTGGACAAGCGGGTGCCGACCACGATGGAGCCGCTGGCCCCGGCGCTCCAGGAGCTCGCGGGCAACCACGGCTGGAACGCCTCCGACCTGGACTTCTACATCATCCACGCCGGCGGCCCCCGAATACTCGACGACCTCAGCAAGTTCCTGGAGGTCGAGCCGCACGCGTTCCGGTTCAGCCGGGCCACGCTCACCGAGTACGGCAACATCGCCAGCGCCGTGGTCCTGGACGCGCTGCGGCGGCTGTTCGACGACGGCGGTGCCGAGCACCGGGCGCGCGGACTGCTGGCCGGGTTCGGCCCCGGCATCACCGCCGAGATGACCGTCGGCCGCTGGGTCGGCCGGGACTGAGAGGGGGCGCCATGACCGACGAGACACTGGCGGAGCCCCAGCCCCCCGTCCATCAGTGGCCGGCCGCCGACCTGGCGGGCACCGACTTCGACCCGATGCTGGCCGAGCTGATGAACGAGGGCCCGGTCACCCGCGTCCAGCTGCCCAACGGCGACGGCTGGGCCTGGCTGGTCACCCGGTACGACGACGTGCGCATGGTGACCAACGACCCGCGTTTCGGCCGGGAGGCCGTGATGGAGAAGCAGGTCACCCGGCTCGCCCCGCACTTCATCCCGGACCGGGGCGCGGTCGGCTTCCTCGACCCGCCCGACCACACCCGGCTGCGCCGGGCGGTGGCCGCCGCGTTCACCGCGAAGGGCGTGGAACGGGTCCGGGAGCGGTCGCGGACCGTGCTGGAGGGGCTGGTGGACGGACTCCTCCGCCAGGGCCCGCCCGCCGACCTCACCAGCGCGGTGCTCAGCCCGTTCCCCATCGCGGTGATCTGCGAGCTGATGGGCGTTCCCCCCGCCGACCACCACGCCATGCACGAGTGGACCCAGCTGATCCTGTCCTCCGCGCACGGCAAGGAGGTCAGCGAGCGGGCCAAGCGCGAGATGAGCGCCTGCTTCACGCACCTCATCGGGCATCACGCGTACGGTCCGGGTGACGACGTCTGCTCGCTGCTGAGCGCGGCCGTGGACCGGGACGAGGTCACCCTGGTGGAGGCGGTCGGCCTCGCCGTGCTGCTCCAGATCGGCGGCGAGGCGGTCACCAACAACAGCGGGCAGCTGTTCTACCTGCTGCTGACCAGGCCGGAGCTGGCTGAGCGGCTGCGTTCGGACCCGGCGGTCCGGCCGATGGCGATCGAGGAGCTGCTGCGCTACATCCCGCACCGCAACGCGGTCGGGCTCTGCCGGATCGCGCTGGAGGACGTGGACGTCGGGGGCGTCCGCATCCGCGCGGGCGACGCGGTCTACACCTCCTACCTGGCCGCCAACCGGGACCCTGAGGTGTTCCCCGACCCGGACACCATCGACGTCGAGCGCAGTCCCAACCCGCATCTGGCGTTCGGTTTCGGCCCGCACTACTGCCCCGGCGGGATGCTCGCCCGGCTGGAGTCCGAGCTGCTGGTGGACGTCCTGCTGGACCGGGTGCCGGGGCTGAGGCTCGCGGTGCCGCCGGCGCAGGTCCCCTTCCGCAAGGGCGCGTTGATCCGGGGTCCGGAGGCCCTGCCGGTGACCTGGTGACCTGGTGAGCCGTGCCGCACAGGGG
>NZ_JBHXLV010000211.1:0-10959 GCF_042721685.1 Streptomyces sp. NPDC058459
CAATCCACACCGAACCGGAAGGCCCTCACCCGTTCAAGACCCCTGAACCGAGACCTGACTCACCCGTCCACAACCTCCCGGGTCAGTACAGCTAGCCCAGCCAACCCTCTCGGGCTCTACATCGCCGGAGCCGAAGTCCTGCGGCTGACCGACCAGATCAGGGCCGCCGAGAACGGTGCCGGCCTTATGCAGGCGGTCGATCACCTCTTTCATCCCAGGAGGACCTGGAGGCCGCCGAGGACATGGTCGCCGCGTGTCCTGCGGAGCTCAGCGACCCCAAATACCTCGACGAGGTGCCTGTCCTGCGGACCCGGGAACTACTCAGCGATGTCCTCGGCGACAACGCGGTCGCAGACACCAAACCGTCCGCGGCCCAGAACGCGGGAGCGGACCGACAGCGAGCCGCCCGCCCCTCCTCCCCACACGCCGCCGCCCCGGTCGCCGCACCCGATGACCTCGACCATCGACTCCTACCCTGAACAGGAGCTGCCCCGATGACCAGCAGAAGAGCGCCGCGCGCCCCGCCCCGCCTTGTCCGCTCTCCCTCCCTGGATCCGCTATGCCCGCCCCGCGTACCAGCGCGCCCTCGACCACCACCGGCACCGACGCGCTCCTCTACCTCCTGTTCGGCGTCCTCGGCGCCGCCATCGTCTTCGGCTCCCTCGTCTGGTTGACCGGCAACCTCACCAACTCCCTCGTCAGCGCCAGCCCCTGGGCGCCGTTCAAGGCCACCGACGCGCTGCTGCACCCCGACGTGTTGTGGCCGCACCTGAGCCCCATCGCCCTGCTGGTCGGCGCGCGACTCGTCCCCGGTCTGCTCTCCGTCTGCCTCACGATCACCGGCATGGTCCTGTGGCTGCGGCTGCGCGGCGGCTCGAAGAACGGCCTCGCCCGCAAGCAAGATCTCGCGCCGCTGCTGGACAAGGAGATAACCGCAAAGGCGAAGAGCCTGCGGCCGCGCCTGTCCGATCTCAAGCCGAAGGAGGTCGCTCCCTCCGACCGCGGGATCCTTGTCGGCACGCTCTCCCCGGGCCGGGCCGAGGTCCGCGCCTCCTGGGAGGACGTGATCGTCGCGATCATGGCCCCGCGCTCCGGCAAGACGTCCGCGCTGGCGATCCCCGCGATCCTCGCCGCTCCCGGCCCAGTGCTGCTGACCTCGAACAAGGCGGCGAACGATGCCTTCACCGCGACGGTGGACGCTCGTGCCAGGGTCGGCACGATTTGGACGCTCGACCCGCAGCAGATCGCCCACCACCCGCGCGAGATGTGGTGGGACATCCTGGCCGACGCCCGCGACCTGGCCGGGGCGAAACGTTTGGCCGGGCACTTCGTCGCCGCTTCGGTGGACGAGTCAAACGGCTCCGACTTCTGGTCCACCGCCGCTAGCAACACACTCGGCGCGCTGTTCCTGGCCGCCGCCAGCCACCGCCGCCCGATCACCGACGTCCTGGCCTGGCTCGCCTCCCCAGCCGACCGCACTCCCGTGGACCTGCTCACGGACGCCGGCCACGACGCGGTCGCCGCCCAGCTCCAGGGCACCGTCAGCGGGGCCACGGAAACGCGGGACGGCATCTATGAGACCGCGCGGCAGTACGCGAGCTGCCTGCTCGACCCGGACGTCGCCGCCTGGGTCACCCCCAGCAAGCACCTTCCCGAGTTCAAGCCCTCCGCGTTCGCCACCTCCCGCGACACGTTGTACCTGCTCAGCAAGGACGGCGGCGGCTCGGCATCGGCGATCATCGCCGCAGCGGCCGATGCGGTGATGCGCGCGGCCGTGGTCGTCGCCGAGCGCTCCGGCGGGCGGCTCGACCCGCCCGCCCTGTGCGTCCTCGACGAGGCCGCCAACGTGTGCAAAATCTCCGATCTCCCCGACCTGTACAGCCACCTGGGCTCACGGGGCGTCATCCCGATGACGATCCTGCAGTCCTACCGGCAGGGCCAGCGATGCTGGGGCCAGGCAGGCATGGACGCACTCTGGTCCGCCGCCACAATCAAGATTATCGGAAGTGGAATCGACGACGCCGACTTCGCCGACCGTCTGAGCAGGCAGGTCGGTGACCACGACGTGCAGACGACGTCGGTGTCGACCAGCGACGGCGGCAAGTCCACCTCGGTGAGCATGCGCACCGAACGGATCCTGCCCCCCGACGCGATCCGCGCGCTGCCCAAGGGGAGGGCGCTGCTGCTCGCCACTGGTATCCGGGTGGCGATGCTCGACCTACGGCCCTGGTACAAGGAGCCCTCCGCCAAGGTGGTCGGTCCGGCCTCGGCCAGCGCGACCAAGGCCATCACCGAGCGGGCCATCGCCAAGTCCCTGGGCCGCGACGGCTTCGGGCTGTCGGCATGAGCGCCCCAACGCTCAAGGTGCTCTCGCTCGGTGCCGGGATCCAGTCGACACACCTCGCCCAGTTACCGGTCGTCCGGCGCGGCGGCCAGTGGTGGCTGGTCACCGGTTCCGGCTCGATCCTCGCCACCGATCCGACGTTCACCGGCGAGCTGGACCGCTTCGCCGCCGCGATGGCCGCCGCCGACCAGGCCATCACCGATCTCCGCTCCCAGCAGGATCAACCGACTCCCCACCCCGGGCAGCAGCGATGAACCCGCTACTGAGTGCCGAGCAGGCGGTGCTCGGCTCGGTACTGCTCGACCCCGGCCAGCTCGAGCACCTCGACTGGCTCGCGCCGGATCACTTCTACCGGCCGGTCCACCAGGCGCTGTTCGCCGCCCTGTGCAAGCTCCGGACCGACAGCCACGCCGCCCTGGCGACCAAGAAACCGGTGCCGCTTTCCTGGGTGACCGACGCGGTCGACGAGGCCAGCCACCACGTCCGGGGGCTGACCGCAGTATTCGCACACACCCTGATCTCGGCCTGCCCGCGCCCCGAGCACGCCCCGGTCTACGGCCGGATGGTGCTGGAGGGAGCAATCCACCGCGCCGTGGCCGCGCACGCGATCCGCCTCCACCAGGCAGCCCGCGCCGACGCGCTCCAGGGCGAGGTGGAAGGAGCGCTGCACCATGCGGACGTCCTGGCCGGGGTACTCGACGACCTCGCGCGCCGCTGGGGGTCCGAACCACGCCCGGTCGCTCCGGCCACGCCGCCCTCCACAGCACCCGTCGCACCGCCGCCGGCACGGGCGGACCAGGTCGAGGAGGACGAGCAGTTCCTGCTGGCGGTCCTGGTCGAGCGGCCGAAGGCGATGGACGAGGTCGTCCGCTGGCTGCGATCGGGCGACTTCGCCGACCCCGCCCACGGCCAGCTCTACCGCTGCCTGGGCGCACTGCACCACCGCGGCGAGCCCATCGACCGGATCACCGTGCTGTGGGAAGCCCAGCGACGCGGTCTGCCGGCCGACGGCACGCTGACCGCCGAACAACTCACCGCCATCTGCGACGGCGTCGGCCCCGGCAGCGCCGAATGGCTCGGCGAGCAGATCATGCGCTCCTCCATCACCCGCACGGCCGCCACCTCCGCCCGCGCCATCCGCGCCCTGGCCGAGAACGAGACCTTGGCCCCCGGGCGGCTCATCAACCACGCCCTGCACGCGCTCGGGCCGCTCGACGAAGTGCGCGCCCGCTGGCAGACCGCGAACGGCCACCCCGCTCCGGCGCCGCCGGCCGAGGGGCCCCCGACGGCGCTGGTCCAAGCCGCCCTCGCCCGCAGCACACCACGACCGGCCACACGGCCCTCGGAGTGCCCAGGCCTTGCCTCCACGCCATCAGCCGCGCGACCGCCCTCGCGCACCCACGGCTAAACCGTCCTCACCCACCAACCCAGCCCATCCGACCCTCCCACCTCTGGAACGCACCGTGGACAACACCCCCATCTCCGACGCCCTGGTCATGCGCGCCACGGCCTCCGCCTTCGACGCCCAGCGCGGCAAATTGCCGGTGCCCGGAGACCCCCACCGCTCACCCGATGCCGTCGCCGTCGCACGCCAGATCTCCGAACTCGGAAAGCTGATCACCGATTTGGGCGACGAGGTCCTCTTCCGTGCCGCCGACCAGGACCAGGCGCCCCACACCCCTCGGGTAATCACCAGCTTCGCCACCGTCGTCGAGCCCGCGGGCGAAGCGGCTTCCGCCCTGGGAGCGGTGGCCCACCAGCTCGCCTTCCTGAACCAGACCCAGAGTCTGCACGACCAGCCCGACGCCAGGGATGCCCGGGAGGCAGCCGTACGGGTGATGGAGGACGCACTCGCCACCGCCGACGCGGCCCTCCGCGACGGGGCCAACTCCCTGCACGCCGCATCGGCAACGGTCTCTCCCCCGTCCGTTCGGCTCCAGGCTGCCCGCAGCCGGTCCACAACCGCCACGCCCGCTCCGGGGCCGCCACCTCCCGACGTCACCACGTCGGTGGCGTCCCCCTCCGCCCGAATCGCACGAGGCCGGTGACATGGAAACCACAACCGTGCGACCGCCGTTGATCGGCTCGCTCTGCTCGGGTTACGGCGGTCTGGACCTCGGGGTCCAGGCCGCCCTCGGCGGCACCCTGGCCTGGCACGCCGAGATCAACCCCGACGCCGCGCGCATCCTGGCCCGGCACTGGCCCGGCGTGCCGAATCTGCAGGACATGACCGCCGTCAACTGGGCCGATGTGCCTCGGGTGTGCGTCCTGACAGCCGGTTTCCCTTGTCAAAGACGTCTCCGTCGCCGGACGCCGGGCCGGACTCAACCCCCATACCCGCTCGGGGCTGTGGCTGCACGTCGCTTGTGCGGTCGAAGCCCTCCGCCCCTGCTTGGTCGTGATCGAGAATGTCCGAGGTCTCCTCACCTCGCCCGCCGGTTCCCCTGGCGACGTGGAATTCTGCCCGTGGTGTCTGGGAGACGACCCAACCCAGCCTCCTGTGCGGGCACTTGGTGCCGTACTCGGCTCCCTGGCCGATCTCCGGTACGACGCAAGGTGGCTCGTGCTTCGTGCCTCCGACGTCGGAGCCCCCCATCGGCGCGAGCGGACCTTCCTCACCGCCTGGCCCGCCGAGCCCCCTGTTCAAGACCCCGACGAGCAACATCGGCAAGAACGGCGGCTCCCAGCACCCGTCGAAGAGGAAGAGCGGCGGCCACGGCCCGAACTTGGCCGACGAGGTGGAGTGGCTGCTGCCCACGCCGAAGGCGTCGGACGGGATCAAGGGCTCGCCGAACCAGCGGTACGGCAACGGGGACATGGCGCTGTCGAGCGCGGCAGCTTCGCTGCTGCCCACCCCGAGGGCGAGCGACACCGGCGCTCCTGGCCGCCGTCCGGGCAAGGTCTGGCGCCCGCCCCTGTCGGCGGTGGTCCTGCCGCTGTGGGCGGAAGCGGACCCGGGAGCCGAGGAACCGACGGGCGATGGGGAGCGTACGCCTCCGCCATCGCCCGATGGGAGAACCTCACCCGCCCCGCGCCGCCGCCCACCGACGCTGCCGGACGCCTGCGCGCCGACTTCGTGGAGTGGATGCAGGGCCTGGCCCCTGGCTGGGTGACCGCCACTCCGGGACTCGGCCGACCGGCTCAGCTCACCGCGCTCGGCAACGGCGTGGTCCCCCAACAGGCAGCCCGGGCCGTGCGGTTGCTGGCACCGCCCTTCCCCCGCTGCCCACGCTGCACCGCGCCGTAGCGCCGTATTACCGCTTTTCCCCAGCCGCACCAAATCGCGGAATCTCCGCATCCTCTTGCTCATGCCGACCTGCGAACGGAGCACCGCCGTGACCTCCAGAAGAGCGCGCCGCACTTCGCCCCCGCTCTGCTCGCTCACTCCCTTGGATCCGTTATGTCCGACCCCAGCAAGGCCGCCCCCGAGCCGTTCCGCGTTCCCGACGGCGATCTCGACGATCTCGCGAGCACCCTCGCCAAGACCATGGCGGAGGTACGCCAGCAGGGTGTCATCCTCGACGCCTCGGCTCCGAGCCCGTCTCCACCTCTCAGCCCACCACAGACACC
This sequence comes from Streptomyces sp. NPDC058459, assembly GCF_042721685.1. Lineage (NCBI taxonomy): Bacteria > Bacillati > Actinomycetota > Actinomycetes > Kitasatosporales > Streptomycetaceae > Streptomyces > Streptomyces sp. NPDC058459. The sequence goes on from NZ_JBHXLV010000211.1 coordinate 5,915, forward strand.
CCCACCGCGGACACTGCCGACGCTGACAAGGCCGACGCCCCGGCCTCGGTGTTCATCCTCGCGTTGGGCGGCGAGGCATACGCCGTCGAACTGGCCGCGCTCAGCGACTGGGTGAACTACCTGTTCCTGCCCGTCTACGGACGGGAGATCAGCACCACCCGGCCGTGGTGCGACCAGTGGCACGAGCATCCCGAGGCTGTGGCCCGGCTGCACGCGCTCTGGCTCGCATGGCAGCAGCTCACTGACGCCGAGGCCGGCCTGTCCGGTCCCTCGACGTGGCACCGCGACCACCTCGACCAGGCCCTGGTTCATCTCCGTGCCCCCGATGGCCCCTTCGCCGCATGCACGACGAGCCCAACGCGGCCCAACCACCGCGTGCTGGCCACCCCGGCACCCAAGCTGGCGGGAGACACCGAGTGACCACCGAACTCGACTTCCGCCTCGACGACTTCGAGCCCGCCGACGCCGTCTCCGAACTCGCCGAGAGCAGCCTCTGGGCCGGAGACCTGACCGTGCTGGCCGAGCACCACACCACCCCGAACGGGGCGCAGAGCTACCTCGTCGCCCACGACGAGTCGGTGACCTGGGGCGTGCCCGGCGAACCACAGCTCGTTGCCATCAAGATCACGCGGGATCCGCGCGAGCGCACGTTCACCTTGGAAACCGCCAGCCACGCCAGTCTGGCCTTCGCCCAGAACTGGCTCGTCGAGCACGGCTGCCCGCCCGAGCCGATCGCGCTGGTCGGAGCCGATCTCATACGACCCGCCGACGACCTCACGGTCCGCGTCGAGCAGCAGATCCGCGCCTCGGGCGACTGGTACAAGGTCCTGGCCACTCAGACCTCGGACTACGCCCCGTGCGAGACGTGGACCATGGTCCGCGACTCCGGCGCGGCCCAGGCCCCGATCCGGGTGTTTCTCGAAGAGGTGGCCACGGAGGCCCGCACCTACACGGTGCGCGAGGGCGCCTTCGTCGACGAGGACGCCGCCCAGGACTGGCTGGACAACCGCGACGGCCCCCTGCCTGAGCCGCCGGAATACCGCGGCGACGGCGCCGCTCTGCGGACCCACGTTGCCCTCACCCGCTCCACCAGCCCTTCGGCGATCCCCAAGGCCGGCCTCGGCACGAGCACCGCGCCGTCCGTGAACTCCACCCAGCGACCGAACCCTCGGAGGTCGATGTGAGCCGCGCCCGCTTCGCCTTCGCCGCGCACCCGGATGCCATCGCGGACCTGCGCGAACTCCCCGACGAAATACGCGACCTGGCGCTGCTGGAACTGCAGAACCTGGTCCACGGCAGCGACGACTGCCTACCGCTGAACGGCCGCCTCGCGGGCTTCCACAAGGTCTACGTCGACCCGGCCGTCTCCTACCGGATGGTCATCCAGTTCCGCCCGGCCGCGCCCACCTCGACCCACAAGCGCGAGATCTACCTCGTCGCGGCCGGTGCCCGGGAGGACTACGCGGTCTACCGCACGGCCCAACTCCGCACCAACCGCACGGACCTCAACCGGCCCGCCGACACCGACCCGGCGGCCGAGGCCCGAGTCCAGGCGGCCCGATCCCGATCCCCCTACGCGGTCGACCAGACCGCGTCCCTACCGGCCGCCGCACCGGCGGCAGCCAGCCCTGCGGCTCCCGCCGCCTCCCAAAAGGTCCCCCTGCGATGACCGCCGACCGTACGCCCCTGGCCCGCACCGAACTGGCCGGACTGCTCACCGACGCTGCGCAGAGCGTCTCCGGGGTCCTGGCCACCGAGTACCCCACCTCCACCAGCCGCTCCTACCTGCATCCCGTTCTCGGCGCGCTGTCCGCCGGCCCCCAGGTGGTCTGCGAGCTGAACGACCGGCTCGAAGGGTTCGTCATCGAGGAGCCGCTTCCCTCCACCCCCGCCGGTCTGTTCACCCTGGCGTCCTACGCTTCCGCGCTCGGCTGGCTCACCGAGTCCCTCGCCGAGCTGACCGCCTCCGTGGACCAGATCTGCACGCGCGTCGGCATCCCCGCCGAGCCGCCGGACCCGGCCTTCGCAGCGCCCTCACCGGCGGAGCAGGACGACGAGTTCGACTTCGCGTTCAGCCCCCTGGAACTGGCCGCCATCCGCACAGCCGCTGAGACTGCCGGCCTCAGCCCCGGCGACTACGTCGAGGTGCTCTCGCAGTCCCTCCTCGCCGCCTCCCGGATCACCGACGCCTGCATGGAGATCTCCAGCGGCCTGCTCGAAGACGCCGCGTACGTCCTCGGCCAGGCGACCGATCATGTCTGGATCGGTGAGGGCCCCGACAGCCTGCCCACCCTGGTGCGCTCCCTGCTCGCCCGGATGGAGGCGGCCGAATGAACTCCCATGACATGGCGAAGCGGCCCGGCGCGCACTTGGTCGCCGAGGAGTTCGGTGTCGAGGACCCCTGGGCGCTGAGCGACGACCAGCCGCCCCGCGACCCGCTTCACCTCGTCGGCAGGACGGTCGCCGAGGCCGCTCGCGATGTCGACGAGTTGCACGGCAAACTGACCCGCGCCGCCCAGTCCGCGATCGAGTTTCTTGAGCCCGTCGGGCGGGGCGATCACGCCAGCATGCGCGGCTGGTACGGCATCCTGCGCACCACGGGTCCGCTGCCACCGCCGCCCCGGTTAAGCCCCCAGTGCCGACGCCGCTGGACGCGCGCCGCGCCCAGGCCGCCAACTCCCGTTCCCGTTTGGCGTCCTCATCTCCCGGCGCGCGGCCGTTCATCCCGGCACCGCGCCCGCCGTCGGCTCCGCAGTTCCCGCGCCCGGGGCGCAGCCGCTGATCAGCATCCCCTTCTCACCCTCCGGAGCCACCGTGTCCGACGCCATTGCCCTCGACCAGGCCGACGCGATGATCGAGAAAGCCTGGAGCCGCCCCATCGACGCGCTGGAAACCCTCGCGGTCCGCCGCCCCGTCGAGGATCCGCTCCTGCGCGCGGCGATGCACATCCGATCGAGCCTCGTCGTCTCGAACAACGCAGTCGCCGTCCATCAGGACCGCCTGCACGCTCTCACCCGGTCCGGCCATGTGCCGGCCTTCTACGCCGTGGAGCGGATCACCAGCTCGGCGGTGAACCTGCGGATCGCGCTGGCCAAGAGCCGGACCGCCCTGCAGGCGATCAGCCGCGTGATCGAGGCCCGGGAAGCCGCCGCAACCGCGGACCGGACACCGGCAGTTCGGTTGGCCCAAGTCGCTGTCGCCCGCTCGGCGCACGCACCGCGCACCCTGGGCCAACCACCCGACCAGCCCGCTCCGTCGGCCGTCGTAGGCCCGACAGTGCCCGCAACCAGGTCACGCCGCTAACTGGTCAGTCCGCATCTTCGTCGCGGTGAGTCTCCCCGACCCGGGAGCCCACCGCGCGGGCCAGCTCCTCCACTGTCAGCTCGATACGCCGCCCGTCCGCGATCCGGCGCTCCACCACGGCTTCTCCGTCGCACCTCTGCTCTGCGTCGGGCTTCGTGCGCACTGCCCACTGCCCGTCGGCGACTATCGCGATGTCACCCACCGTCCACGGCCGCCCGGACGCGCGGATCTTAAGCTCCGGCCCTCCTCGGTCCCAGTGCCTGCTCAGCTCCGCCACGCCTTCTCCCCCTCCGGTTTCGTGCGGCCTGACACCGCAACCCGGTTACGACAACCGGCCGCGCCGATCCATTCCCCGGCTCGTCGGCCCATCGCTCCCCACAGCCAGTTCGCCCACGGCAGACACCACCTTCCGGGAAACGACTACGCACTTCGGCACACCGCATGTCAACGTACGAGTGTCGGGGAAAGTCGCAGGTCAACGAAGGGACCGTCTAGTCGTGAGCGCCTCCATTACCATCCTGCCCACTGTCGTCTGCCCCGCCGTGGAGGAGCGCGCCTGGCTCTCCAGCGACCACTGCGCGAGCCCGGTGCTCGAACTTCTCGGGGCGCTCGGCTGGGCGATGGTCGACACCCCGGAAGCCAACGTGCACTGCACCAGCCCAGACGGCCGCGTCTACGTCGGCTGGCTCCCCGAGGACACCGCCGCCTGGAAGCGGGGCATCGTCTGGCAGGTCCGGGTGGTCCCCGCCGACGCCGAGCCCTGGGTCCAGGAGTTCGGCCTCTACACCCCCTCCGAGGCCGTCGCCGGATTCATCGCCGCCCTCGTCGCCAACCCCTCCCGCTGACCGCGCGGCGGCCGGGACGCCGCGCACACCGCACCCCACTGATCGGCTCATACATCGAGCCGACCGGCCCCCACCACCGAGAGGAACGCGTCTTGACCTGGCACCTCGCCAGCCACCCCAAGCCGGAGGCCACCCGCCCGAAGGTCCTGCGCGACCTGCTCCGCCTCGACGTCAACTGACGCTCCGACAACAACCCTGCTTCGCCAAACCGATCCCGCTCCCGGAGGCTCCCGTGCCCCACTACCTGACCGTCGGCCACCTGCTCCGCCAGCTCCAGAACCTCGACCCCAACCTGCCGATCCGCCTCGCCGTCAACCCCGACTGGCCATTCACGCATGACCTCGGCACGGACGTCGTCGTGCGCGACGGCGTCGCGTTCATCGCCGACGACGGCCAAGAGGACTACCTCCCGCCGGCAGTCCGCGGTGCCCTCGCCTGGGCCTGACCCCGGCGCACCGACCCCGAAAGGAGGCCCCCATCTCACCGCGACTCCACACTTGCGCCGCCCGCCCGCTGCACGGCCTCGCCCTGCGGCCCATGCCGTCCGGAGTGCGCGGCGCACTCGTCCACCGCGTCTCCGCCCTGCCCAACGGACCGTTCGACGTCTCCTGGCTCCCGGCCGACACCCCCAGACTCCCTCTCGGCCGCATCCGCCTTCACTGGGAACCCGCCTCCCTGTCGCGCTGGGACGTCACTGCCCACCTCGGGCTGGCCAACGCCGAGGTCCATCTCGCCTCATGGCCCGCAGCACCCGACGACTGGCCGCACCTGGTCCGCCCGACTATCCACGAGGTACGCGGCTTGTGCGCCGCCCTCGCGGTGGCCACCGCCGCCCTCGACCTCTCCAATCGCCTCGCAGAGGTCTGACCGCAACGCAAAGGCCGCCCCGCGCCGATC
>NZ_JBHXLV010000212.1:0-10935 GCF_042721685.1 Streptomyces sp. NPDC058459
GGGTGGGGTCATGGGTGTGCGTCCTCAGGGCTCGTGGGGTGAGCGGACGCAAGAAAGTTAGGAGCCTATGGAAATGAAGTCCATGAAGCTGCGCAAGATTGTTACAGGACGACGCAGATTCTCGACTAGACAGAGGGGGAGTTTCTCGGCCACATGGAACCCGCGGAGACCTTCGGGCAGGAGACCGACGCCCAGCCGCGAGTTGGACCTGATGGACGAGGGGCGGTGAGCGCTGCGGCGCCCTGAGGCGGGCCCCGCCGCGCTTGCCTCAGCGGCTGACAGCCAGGGCCGTCATCACGAAGGCGCCGACGGCGAACAGCGTCCGTACGGTGTGCGGGAGCCGCCATCGGCCTTCGAACGCCGTGCGGGCGGCCCGCTCGTCGTCCTGCGCCCGCCACGACTCCAGCGCGTTGTTCAGGGGCACCACAGATCTTGTCCAGGAGGCGCCAAGGGGTGCGCGGCCGATCGCCCGCGCCTGTGCCGCCGCCCCCTGGAACAGGGGGGGTCAGGCTCTCAGGTGGCCGAGCACCAGGCGCATGGCCTCCCGCACGGCGGCACGTGCCTCGTCCGTGTGGTCGAGCGTCTCGAAGGCGTGCCGGCAGTGCGGGGCGGCGACCACCTCCACCGACGCCCCGCACGCACCGGCGGCTTGCAGGAAGCGCTCCACCGTCGCGTCGAGCGCCGGGTCCTCCAGCCCGACGCGGGTGAGGACGACCGGCAGCTCACCGGCTCCGCGCACCGCGGCCACCGGGCGGAACCGGTCGCCCTCCGTGCCGTGGTCCGGAAGGGGTTCCAGCATCGGGTAACTGGCCGCAAGGCACCGCAGCCAGGGTGGGGGCGCGGACAGCCACGGTGCGGACAGCGGGCTGCCGCCGGAGAAGAACCACAGGGCCACCCGGCCGCCGTCGACCCTGGGATGCTTCCGGACGAGGTCGAGGGCGGCGGACACGTCCTCGGCGGCGCGTTCGAGATCGCCCGGTGCGTGCAGCCGGTGGTCCAGCGTCACCCCCACGGCGCCCAGCCGGGCGGCGAGCCGGGCGTAGCCGGTGAGGGCCGGCCAGTCCCGGGGTGTCGGCAGCGTGCCGGCGGGCAGCGGACCGCCGTGCACGAACACCACGGCGGGGCGACTCGCCTGGCCGTCGGGCAGATACAGGTCGACGTGATCCGTACGCTGCCGGGGCCGGTCGGGCACCTCCAGGACGAACGGCCGCAGATGGCTGGGGACGTGGCCCTCGGGTGCCGCGAGGCTCTCCCCCTCGCCGGCCGCCGCCCGCCGCAGCACCTGCGCCAGCAGGTCCGGCTCGGACAGCATCGGCCAGTGCCCGGTGGGCAGTTCGAGGAAGGTGTTGCCCGGCCGGGTGAGCAGGCCCAGTCGTGGATCACCGAGGGACGCCACGAAGCGCAGCCGTTCGACGGTCGAGCCGTCCGCCGTGCACAGGACACCGGTCCTAGGGATGCCGCCGGCCTCTTCGGAGAGCCGGAGCGGCTGGGTGAGAGTGGCGGCGGCCTGCGGCAGGGCCCGCGTGGCGAGGCGGTCGAGCATGGCGGAGGTCAGCCCTTCGGTGCTGCCCAGCCGGTGCCATTCCCCGGGCGCCGGCGGCGGCACCTCGGTGGCCCCGCTCTCGGGACGTGGCAGGGCGGGGAGTACGTCGAGAGCGGTGTCACCGTCCTCGGGCAGCCCGGCCGCGTCCAGGTGGACGACCCGCACCACCCGGTCCCGGCGCCGGTCGGCGGCGCCCAGCGCCGGAAGCAGCCCGTACCCGTGCCCGACGAGCACCACGGGCTCCCCCGAGGCGTCGACCTGGCGGACCACCTCGGCGATGTGCGTCTCCAGGTCGGCCGGGCCGCTGTCCCCGGGGAGGGTCGCGCGGAGGACCCGCGCCCCCGAGCGCCGCAGCACGGCCGCCACCCGGTCCCACACCCAGTCCCCCGTGTGCGCCTCCGGCACCAGGACGAACGCGGCCTCGGTCCCTGTGTCCACTGTCATCCCCATCTCCTCCCACTCGTCCGGCGCGGTCCTGTCGCCGGCCGCGCGCGCCGCTACCGTAGGAACTCCCCCTGGAGGAGGTTCAAGGCGTGACCAGCAGCACGGCGGGCGACGCGTCCTGGAGCATCGGGGAACTGGCCGCGCGGGCCGGCGTCACCGTGAAGACCGTCCGCTTCTACTCCGACCAGGGACTGCTGCCGGAGGCCGGACGCAGCTCCGGAGGCCACCGCCGCTACGGCCCGGAAGCACTGGGACGACTGCGGATGATCCGCTCCCTGCGCACCCTCGACCTGCCGGTACCGGACGTGGGCCGGGCGCTGGAGCGGGACGACGCGCTGGCGGACCTGGTCGCAGACCGCCTGCGCGAACTGCGGCCCCAACTCGTGGCGCTGCGCTGGCGGGAGGCGGCGCTGCACCTCCTCACGGACTGCTCGCCGGAGGAGCGTGCCCGGCGGCTGGACCTCATCGGCGCGATGGGGCTCCCGCCCGACACCGACGTACTCGCCCGCTTCTGGCGCCGGTGGCTCTTCCCGGCCCGGCTGCCGGCGCCCTTGCTGGCCGGGATCGTCGACGTCGCGGTACCCGCACCGCCCCACGACCCCACTCCGGCGCAGGTGCTGGCCTTCGGACGGCTGCGGGCGATCGTCACGGCGCCCTGCCCGCCGGGCGTCGTGGACCGGCCGCCCGCGCCCCGTCGGTTCCGGGACGGCTTCCGTCCCGCCGTCCTCTACTCCGGGCTCCGGGAGGCGTACGACCTCGCCGCCCCCGAGCTGCGGGCCGGGCGCGCTCCGGTCGGGGGTGAGGCCCTCGACCGGTACGTCGCGGCCTGGGCGGATGCCGGGGGCGCCCGGGACAGCGCGGCGTTCCGGCGGCGGCTGACCGGCGTCCTCGCCGACGAGCCCCGTCTCGATCACTACTGGGACGTCGTGTCCGAGCTGGCGACCCCGCCCGGCGCCCCGCCGGAGCCCACGCCGGGCGCGGCCGAGGCGTGGCTGCGCGAGGCACTCACCGGCGCGGGGCCACGGGCGTGGACGACGGCGGACTCCGATCCACCGGGCCGACGGACACCCCCCTAGGGACGCGGCTGTGGGGAGGACGGCGCCTTGCGGTCCACGTCGCACTCCTTCTCCGTCAGGGGGCGTCTGTCGCCCGCACGGCGGGAGCACAGGACGGTGCGGTCGTAGTGGGCGCCGCCCGTGTTGGCGACGCGGACCAGGGAGATGGCGTAGTTGTCGCGGGTGCCCGGTTCGAGTCCCTGGTCGCGGGCGTTGTCGTGGGTGACGGCGGTGAAGTCGACGCGGCCGGTGGCGAGGTTGTCGATGTTGGTGCGCAGGAGGCCGGACCACGCCTCGGCCCGGCCGCGCGGCTTGCCGTCGCCGGACGCGGCCCGGTAGAGCACCTCGGTCGCGTCGTGCGTGAGCATGGTCTGCCCGTCGCTGAGCGCGCTGTCGGTCTGCGGGGTCGCCGCGTTCAGGCCGAGCACCTTCTCACTCTCGGGACCGAGTTTGCGCAGGTTGTTGACGAATATGGTGCCCTGCTTCTTGGTGCCGGGGGCGGTGAGGACCAGGTGGTAGAGGGTGACGTTGGCGGCGACGCTGCTGCGCTCGGAGTCGAAGCCCGCCTGGGAGAGGTCGTCCCCGGCGAGGACAGCGATCTGCTTGCCGTTGCAGCCGGGCTCGGAGGTGATGCCGTCCATCAGGGCGTTGACGTCCTCGGTGCGGCCCGCGAAGTAGACGACACGGGGCACCTCGCCCTCCTGGCAGATCTGGTCGACCTGGCGGCCGAGGACCGGGCGGCCGTTGCCCAGCTCGTACCGTTCCAGCCGGTCGACCCGGTAGCCCACGTCGGTGAGCATCCGGGCGCCGTGGTCCATCTGCTCGCGGGTGTAGCGGTCGTGGGTGGCAGGGCTGCGGCCGAGGACGACGGCCCGGCCGGCGGTGCCAAGGCCCCGGGTGCCGGGTGCGCGCAACTGCTCGGCCAGCAGCCTGAGTTGCCGTACCTGCCACTGGTCGGTGGCGGCCAGGTTGAAGAAGTTGGGCTTGTCGAGCAGCCAGGTTCCGGAGTTGGTGCCGGAGACGACGGGGAGTTCGGCCTGGCGCAGGGTCTCCAGCACCTGGTCGGTGTCGGTCATGTCGCGGCCGATGCCGACCACGCCGACGATCGTACGGTCACGGCGGGCCACGTCCACGATCCGCTCGGCCATCGTGGCCTGACTTGCCATGTCCGTCCCGCCGTTGGCGACCAGCAGGCGCAGCTTCACGGGCTGGGAGGCGTTGTTGGCGTGCTGGGCGATATACGCGCCGCGCAACTCCTCGAAGCCCTTTACCAGTTGGTCGTCGTTCTCGCCCTCCGGGTCGGGTCCGCTGAGTGGACCGGCGTAGACGAGCGTGACGTAGCCGCTGTTGCCGATCGACGCGTTCTCCTCGCGGATCAGCTCCTGGAGCTGCCGGGCGACCGGGAAGGTGACCCCGCCGGTCGCCACGCCGACGCACTCGGGGCCCTTGCCGCCCGGCGGCTCGACGCGGCGGGTGTCCTGGTTGGCGCCGCGCAGGTCGCTGGAGCAGTACCGGCTGGTCAGCCGGTGGTCGCGGACGCCGAGCCCGAGCCCGGTGGCGGCGAGGACGAGAGCCAGCGCGGGCAGCGACCACAGCCAGGTCCAGCGGGGGCGCCCGGTGGACAGCCGGGAGCGGCGCGGGGAGCCCACGCCGAGGTCGGGGTGGAGCAGCAGCCCCTCCGGCAGCGGCACCCGCAGCACCCAGGGCAGGGTGCTGCCCTCCAGGCTGGGCGACTGGCTGACCCGGCGGGCGCGGTTCCAGCTCGCGTACCAGGCGGGCAGGTCGGCGCCCGAGCCGTCGAGGTGGCTCGCGGCGGGTTCGGCCGCGTAGCTGCGCTGGAGCAGGCCGATGTCCTCGTGCCGTACGGCGGCGATGACGAGCAGCGGGTCGAGTTCGCTGCGGATGCTGCGGATGTCGCTGATGGCGCGCAGGAGTTCGATCAGGCCGTTGTCGGGGGTGGCGTCCGGGAGGACGAGCACCGGCGGGGTGGGGCGCTTGCGTCCGCGCAGGTCGAGCGACCAGGCGCGGTGCGCGTCGCGCAGGTCCTCGCGCAGGGCGTGCACCCGCAGCTGGAGGTGGCGCCGCTGGGCGTCCTCGTCGCCGCTGCCGGTGCGGTGCTCGTCGAGGAGGCCGCCGTCCTGGATGTCCCGGGCCACGGCGGCGACCCGCTGGCGCACCGCGCCCGGCGGCCACAGCCGCAGCACGCGCCAGGTGAGGCCCTCGCCCCGGTCGGCGCGCGCGCCCTGATTGAGGTAGGTGGTGCTGAGGAACCAGCGGACCTCGCGGCGCAGCCCCAGGAACACCGGCGCGCGTCCCGGCAGGACGCTCAGCGCCAGCAGCGCGGCCATCACCACGGCGAGGAACAGCAGCGTCACGTACCAGGGCTTGTCGGTGATGAGCACCGCGACGACCGCGATGAGCAGGGCGGGGACGGTCCGGGAGGCGTCGGTGGCGGCGTCGCGGAGCCGGGCCGTCCACTGGATGCCGCCGGGCCGCCAGCCGGTGCGGTTCAGCCCGTGCAGCAGCTCGTCGGGCTCGGCGTCGGGACCGGCCTCCCGCGCGACGTTCTCTATGGCGAGGAGCAGCTCGCTGCGCGGGAAGGTGTACTGGCCGTACTGGCGTTTGCCGCCGCGCCAGGCGTGCTGTTCCACGTACGGCTCGGTGCCGGAGCGTGCGGGCTTGCCGCCGAGCGCCTGGACGACCCGCAGGGCGCGCACCATGGGGCTGCCGCCGTCGCCGGGACGGGCCGGCGCGGACGGCCGGACGGCGGCGAACGGCACGCCCCTGGACCGCAGCTCCTGCCGCAGCTCGGCGAGGCTGCCGCGTACTGCCTCGTCGCCCTGCGGTGATCCGGCGTCCGCGTACAGCACGAATTCGGGCAGCGCCATGGGGCTGCGGCGCCGGAACGCCTGGAAGATCGCGTCCAGCATCTCGATGAGACGCGGGGTGGTCGCATAGTGCCGTCTGCTGTCCGCACTGCCCAGGCGGGTCACCAACTCGTGCTCCTCAGGGTCGACTTCGTACTCCTTCCGGACAAGGAGTGGGGTGAAGTCTGCCCAGCCGGCGCGTCGCGCGGGGGAGAGTGGCACAAATGTGACCAGCCCGCTGCGGTACGGGCACGGGGGACGGAAGCGGGCGGCCGGCGGGTGGCTTTGTCATCATTGCCCTTTCGGCGATCGAAAAGGGTGAGTCCGGTATGGACCAGGACTGGTTGTCCCAGCGTGTGCGCAGCGCGGAGGCGTCCGTTCCGGGCGGCTTCGACCTGTCGGTGTGCGTGACCGAGCGGATTCACCTGCTGGGCGGTGTGCAGTCGTACGGCACCCTGCTGGCGGTGGACCCGGCGACCGGGCTGGTGGACACCGCCGCCGAGAACACCGGCGCGCTGCTCGGGCTGGACGCGTCGGAGCTGGTGGGGCGGCCGGTGACGGCGGTGCTGGACGCGGCGGACTGGGCGGAGGCGGTGGAATCGGCAGTGGAGGGCGATTCGGTGGCCGTGGCCTTCCCCGTGACGGCCGGCGCCGAGCCGGTCAGGTCGGCCTTCGACCTCGGTGTGCACCGCCGGGACGGTCTGGTGATGCTGGAGTTCGAGCCGCGCGATCCGGACGACGTGCTCCGCTTCGCCGGCTTCTACCAGGGCGTCCGGCGTGCGCTGCGCCGGCTGCGGTCGGCGGGCACCGTACTGGACTGCTGCCGGGCGGCGGCCCGCGAGGTGCGGGCGCTGACGGGATACGACCGGGTGGTCGCGTACCGCTTCGACGGGGCGAACGGCCCCGGCGAGGTCGTCGCCGAGGACATCGCCGCCGGGCGGGAGCCATGGCTGGGGCTGTGGTTCCCGGCCACGGACATCCCGCCGCAGGCCAGGCGGCTGTACGAGGAGAACTGGATCCGGGTGATCGCGGATGTCGACGACCCGACCGCCCGCCTGCTTCCCTCCGTCCGGGCGGCCACCGGTGAGCCGCTGGACCTGTCGGGGGCGGCGCTGCGTACCGTCTCGGAATTCCATCTGGAGTACCTGCGCAACATCGGGGTGCGTTCCTCGATGTCGGTGTCGCTGCTGCGGGAGGGCCGGCTGTGGGGGCTGATCGCGTGCCACGGTGACGCGCCCACCCGGCTGGCACCCGAGGTGCGGTCGGCGTGCGAGCTGTTCGGGGTGGCGTTCTCCATGCAGCTGGCCGCCATCGAGGAGCGGGAGCGGGCCGACGCACTGGAGTGGTCCGGGCGTGAGGCGTCGGCGGTGGCCGAGCTGCTGGACGCCGATGTGGCCGGCTCGCTGCTGCGGCACGAGGCGGAGCTGCGGCGGCTGGTGGCCGCCGACGGCGTACTGCTGCTGCGCGGCGGGCGGGCGTCGGGGGCGGGGCTGCCGGTCTCCCCGGAGCTGGCCGCCGTGCTCGGCCGGTACGCGGCCCGGCTGCGGTCCGGCGAGGTGTGGGCGACGGACCGGCTGGGTGAGCTGCTGGCCGACGACGGCGTGGAGGTGCCGCTCACGGCGGACGGCCCGGCCGGGGTGCTGATGCTGCCGCTGGGTCCGGACGGGGACTGCCTGGCGTGGCTGCGCGCGGAGCGGCCGCTGCCCCGCGCCTGGGCGGCGGACCCGGCCCGGCCGGTGCTGGCGGGCCCGCGCGGCGAGCGGCTGACCCCGCGTGGCTCGGGCGCGGTCTTCCGGTCGATGATGCGGGGCCGCAGCCTGCCGTGGAGCACCCACGACAAGGCCGCCGCGCTGGAGACGGGGCGGCTGTTCACCCGTCTCGTGCTCCGGCACGCGGATGAACTCGCCTCGCTCAACGACGAGTTGCGGATGACCAACCTGGATCTGGACTCCTTCGCGCATGTCGCCGCGCATGATCTGAAGGAGCCGCTGCGGGGCATCGCCAACGCCGTCACCTTCACCCTGGAGGACGCGGCGGACGGTCTGGACGCGACCAGCGTGCGCCGGCTGGAGACGATGCGGCGGCTGGCCGCGCGCATGGACGACCTGCTCAACTCGCTGCTGCACTACGCCCGGATGGGCCGGGCGGGGCTGCACCGGACCGACGTGTCGCTGGACGAGATCCTGGACCGCGCGCTGGACGTGGCGGGCCCGCGACTGGCGGAGGAGCGGGTGACGGTGCTGCGGCCGGAGCCCCTCCCCCGCGTGAGCGCCGACCCGGACCGGGTCTACGAGATCCTGCTGAACCTCCTGGTCAACGCCGCGAAGTACGCCGCCGACCGGCCCGACCGCACGGTGGAGATCACCATGGAGGACGCGGTGGCGCCCGGCGCGGACTCCCCGGTGCCCGCGATGGTGGTGCGTGACAACGGGATCGGTATCGCGGCGGAACTGCACGAGGAGGTGTTCGACCTGTTCCGGCGGCTGCACGCCCCGCAGGAGCACGGGGGCGGCACGGGAGTGGGCCTCGCCGTGGTCAAGCGCATCGTGGAGCGCCACGAGGGACGGCTCTGGCTGCGCAGCGCGCCCGGCGAGGGCGCCGCGTTCTACTTCACGCTCGGCGAGGACGGACCGGCCGGCTGACCCTTGTTCTGCTGCCAGTAGTCCAGGGCGCCCTTGAGGACGGTACGGAAGAGGTCGAAGTTGAGCGGCTTGTAGACGTAGCTGTCCGCTCCGGCCGCGTAGCAGGCGTCGACCTCGGCCGGGGCGGTGGAGGAGGTGAAGACCACCACGGTCATCTCCGCCAGCTCCGGCCGGGCGCGCAGGGACTTCAGCACCGCGAGGCCGCTCATGCCGGGCATGTTCAGGTCGAGCAGCACGATGCCGGGCACCTCGGGCGCGGCCAGCAGCCGGTCGACCAGGCCGTCGCCCTGCGAGGTGAACTCCAGCCGCAGGTGGGGGTGGGTCCGGGACACGGCGCGCTCGATGGCCTCCGCGTCCTCCTGCGAGTCCTCCAGCACCAGTACGCGCTCCATGTCGACCGGCCTGACGGGGGCGTGCCGCGGTGTCATAGCTGTCCTTTCACCCGTGCGATCAGCACGGCCGTGTCGTCGTCGCCCAGGTGCCGGAACGCCGAGGCGGCGGCCACGATCCGGGCGGCGGGGTCGTCGCCGTTCGCCAGCTCCCGCACGGCGGCGGGCAGGTGGTCCTCGAAGTGGGTACCGTCGGCCGACCGGGCCTCGATCAGCCCGTCGGTGAACATCAGCACGGCGTCCCCGTCACCGAGCCGGACCCGCACGGGCTCGTACGTGGCGCCGGGGACCACGCCGAGGAGCAGGCCGTGCGCGGGCACCTCGGTGACCTCTCCGCCGGCACGGCGGAGCAGCGGGCAGGGGTGTCCGGCGGCGGCGATCTCGGCGTCCCAGCCGGTCCCGGCGGGGGTGAGGACCGCGACCAGGGCGGTGACGAAGCGGGAGGCCCGCTCGTCGGTCAGCACCCGGTTCAGCCTGCTCAGCGCGGGGCCGGGCGGGGTGCCGTCCTCCAGCAGCGTGCGCAGGGTGTGCCGGGACAGGGCGGTGAAGGCGGCCGCCTCCGCGCCGCGCCCGCACACGTCGCCGATGAAGAGCGCGACCCGGCCGCCGGCGGCCACCACGTCGTAGAAGTCGCCGCCGACGTCGAGGCTGGTGTCCCCCACCTCGTAGGCGGCGCTCAGTTCGAGCCCGGCGACCTCGGGCAGCGCGCGGGGCAGCAGGTGGTGCTGCAACAGCCTCACGTGCTCGCGTCGTTGGGCGTAGAGGGTGGTGGTGTCGATGGCGAGGGCGGCGCGGCTGGCCAGGTTCTCCAGCGTGCGCAGATCGGCGATGCCGCCGTCCTCGCCGCTGTAGAGGAAGGTCAGGGTGCCCAGGGTGCGGCCGCGGGCGCGCAGCGGGCTGATGCTGAGCGCGGACAGGGCGAAGGCCGAGTCGGCGGCGTCCGGGGCGAAGGGGCCGCCCGCCAGGTCGGCGCCGCGCAGCAGCACGCCGTCACGGCGGGCCGCCCCGGCGCACAGGGTGGCATCCAGCCAGGTGTCGTCATGTGCGATCTTCGCGAGCCGTTCCTGCGCGGCGACCGCCACATGGGCGACGGCCACCGGTTCGAGCCGGCCGTCGGGCCGGAAGAGGTGCACCGCGCACCCCTCGGCCACGGCGGGTACGGCGAGCCGCGCGACCCGGCCGAGGGTCTCCTGCACGTCGAGGCTGGCGTCCATCTGGAGCGACGCCTCGGCCAGGAAGGCGTCCCGCGCCTGTCGCCGTTCGTGCGCACGCGCCGCCAGGATGCGTTCGTTGCTGGCCATCAGCACGTCGGCCACCTGCGCGAGCTGTTCGGCCAGCCGCTCGGCGGTGACCGTGTCGGGCACCTTCTCCAGCCCGACCCAGAGACCCGCGGTGTCACCGGTGGCCAGCGGGAAGACGCACTCCAGCACGGCGGCGGCCCAGGAGTCGAGCAGCGGCCCCCGCACCAGGGTCAGGTCGGCGCGGTCCGGGCCGCTCATGTCGTACAGCCGGGACCGGGGTGCACCGCCGGGCTCGGGCGAGGGCGGGAGGCCGGGACCGCCGGGCCAGCCGGGTGCCGTGGGCAGCCAGGTGACGGGGTCCGCGCCGCCCGCCGGCAGGATGCGCAGGTATGCGGGGTCGCGTGGGTCCCAGCGTGCGCCCACCACGACGGCCGCGCCGGGCAGCTGGATGAGTGCGCGGTACACCTGGTCCGCGATGTCCGTGACGTCCTCGACAGCCATGGCGTTCAGCCAGAGCTGGTGCAGCCACTGCCACCAGGCGCCGGGCGCCTGGTGCGGCGGACCGGCCGGAGTGTTCACGCGGGTCTCTCCATGGGTCCTCATGCTAGGCGCAGTGACCCCGAGGCTCCCGTACGGGGTGTGCGCCCGCGCGACGCGAGGAATTCCGAAAGGGGAATCCGGTGCGCCCGACGATGGGCGCGCGGGGGCCTCTATCACGATGTCACACCGGCGCCGGTGACGAACAGGCATCGAT
>NZ_JBHXLV010000213.1:0-10890 GCF_042721685.1 Streptomyces sp. NPDC058459
CGTCCTGACCGTCCCCGCATCAGGGGCCGTGGCCGCCGTCGACGCCGAGTGGCGTCGACGGCCCACGCCCCCCGACCCCGATCCCTGTGCTGCCGTGCCTGAGCGAGGTGGTGTCCGATGGCAGCAGACCCTTTTGGTGACCAGACCGGCCGGGGCGGGCGGCTGACGCTGTGGGGGGTGGCCGTCGCCGTCCTCGCGCTCAGCGTCTTCGGTGGCCACCACGGCACCGGCACCGGCACCGACGTCACCCGCGCCAGGGGCGCTACGGCGGCCCCCGTCCATGCGGGCGGCCCGTTGCCCCGCTCGGCGCCGACCCGGCTGCGCATCCCCAAGATCGGCGTGGACGCGCCCTTCACCGCGCTCGTGCTCGCCGCCGACGGCCGGCTGGAGCCGCCGCCCGCGAACAACACCAACCTCGTCGGCTGGTACGGCAAGGGTGCCTCTCCCGGCGAGAAGGGCACCTCGGTCATCGCCGGGCACGTGGACACGACCACCTCGGCGGCGGTCTTCGCCAACCTCGACGACCTGGCGCCCGGCGACCGCTTCTCCGTGGAGCGCGCCGACGGCAGGACGGCGAACTTCGTCGTGGACAGCGCCGACACCTTCGCCAAGGACGACTTCCCCAGCGAGCGGGTGTACGCGAACGCCACGCGCCCCGAGGTCCGCCTCATCACGTGCGCGGGGGCCTACGACCACTCGGCCAAGGACTACACGGAGAACCTGGTCGTCTTCGGCCACCTTGTCTGAGGCCACCTTGTCTGAGGCCACCTCGTCTGAGGCCACCTCGTCTTGGGCGGCCTCGTCCGAGGCGCCGTGCTCACCGGGCGCGGGGTGCCGGCGGGCCGTCCGGGGCGAAGACCAGCGCGGCGAACCGCTCACCGATCCGCCGGTGCGCGGCGCCGTCCGGGTGCAGCCCGTCGGGCAGCGGCAGCTCCGCGAAGTCGGCCTCCCCGTACAGCTCGCGCCCGTCGAGGAGGTGCAGGTGCGGATCGTCGGCGGAGCGCTCCGCCACGATCCGGGCCAGTTCCTCCCGTATGACGCCGAGCGTCAGCCTGCCCTGGGTGACCTCCGCCGGGTCCCCGGCCGCGCGGAACGCGAGCCGGCCCTCGCTCAGGGCGGAGAGGTCCGGCACGGTGGGGCCGGGGGTGTCCTCGTGCAGCGGGCACAGGATGGGGGAGACCACGAGCAGCGGCGTGTCGGGATGCCCCTCGCGGACGGTGTCGAGGAACCCGTGCACGGCGGGCCCGAAGGCGCGCAGCCGCATCAGGTCGGTGTTGACCAGGTTGATGCCCAGCTTGACGCTGATCAGGTCGGCCGGGGTGTCACGCAGCGCGCGGGCGGTGAACGGGTCCAGCAGCGCGCTCCCGCTCAGCCCCAGGTTGATCAGCTCGACCCCGCCGAGCGAGGCGGCGCCGGCGGGCCAGACGCCGGTCGGGCTCGCGGCGTCCGAGCCATGGCTGATGGAGCTGCCGTGGTGCAGCCATACCGGGCGGCCCGATGCGGGTACGGGCTCCACGGGGGCGTCGGTACGCAGGGCGACCAGCTCGGTCATCTCGTTGTGCGGCAGCCAGATCTCCACCCCCTTGTCCCCGGCGGACAGCCCGCCGAAGCGTGCGGTGCCGACCGGGCCGGGGGTCAGCTCGGCGGCGCCCGTGGTCATGTCGACGGTCAGGGTGTCGCCGCCGGTGACCGAGGCGCTGCCCGCCGGGCGTCCGTCCACCAGCAGGTCGTAGACGCCGTCCGGGCGGGGCGGCGCCCCGAGGTAGGCCCGCTTAGTGGGCACGGTGTCCAGCTCGATGGCGGTGGCGCGGGTGCGGAACACCAGCCGTACGCCGGAAGGCTGGGACTCGGCCATGTGCAGCTGCGGGTCGGCGCACTGGGCGCGGGCCCGCGCGGGCAGCCGGTGCGGGAGCAGGCCGCGCTCGGTGGGCTCCAGTTCCAGGGCGCCCCGGACGAGGGCGGCGCTGAGGGGGGTGGTGGTCCAGGCGGTGGTCATCGGCGGCCTGTCGGGTCGGGGGCGGACGGGGGAGTGCGGGGCCAGGTGCGCAGGAGGACGTCGAGCGCGTCGAGCACGCGTTCCCAGGACTCCTGCGAGCCGGGAGCGCTGTGGTCGAAGCCGCCTGCCGACTCCAGCCCCACATAGCCGCTGAACACACTGCCCAACAGCCTTACGGCATGCGTCTGTTCGGGCTCGGCCAGGTCGTAGCCGCGCAGGATGGCCCGCGTCATCCGGGCGTGCCGCACACCCGCGCTCGCGGCGGCGGTCTCCGGGTCCAGCCGGTAGCGGGCCGCCTCGAAACGGCCGGGGTGCGCGCGGGCGTAGTTCCGGTAGGCGTCGGCGAAGGCGACCAGGGCGTCCTTGCCGGCCCGGCCCGCGAGCGCCTCGGCTGCACGGTCGGCCAGCTCCTCCAGGGCGAGCAGCGCGATCCGGGTGCGCAGATCGTGGGAGTTACGCAGATGCGAGTACAGGCTCGCGGTCTTCACCTCGAACCGCCGCGCCAGCGCGGACACCGTCACCTCCCCGAACCCGGCCTCGTCGGCCAACTCCGCCCCGGCCCGCACCAGCCGCTCCGTACTGAGCCCCACCCGCCCCATGGACCCACCTCCACCTCTCGAAGAACCTTACTGATTGTGCATTTGCCTAAAGGCTTTAGGCAAATATAGGGCAGGTGCAGGCAAGAACGTCGAGGGGCGGCGGGTGGGACCGCGTCCGGTTTCGTGAGAACCGCGGCTCAGTTGCTGCGTGGCCCCGACCGCGCGGAGCGCCGATCTAGTGCTCTGACCACGTAGGTTCGCCGTGTTGGTGGCCGTGGCGGTTGGATGGTGGATCGACATCCGGTCCGACCGCTGGGGGTGTGGTGGCTGAGCCTGTCCGCGTGCGCAGGTTGACCGACCAGGAGGGGCAGAAGCTGCAGCAGATCGTGCGTCGGGGCAGCCCCAGTTCGGTGCGGTTCCGGCGCGCGATGCTGCTGCTGGCCTCGGCCGGCGGGAACCGAGTGCCGATGATCGCACAGCTGGTGCAGGCCGACGAGGACACCGTCCGGGATGTGATCCACCGGTTCAACGAGATCGGCCTGGCCTGCATGGACCCTCAATGGGCGGGAGGCCGTCCCCGCCTGCTCAGTCCTGACGACGAGGACTTCGTCGTCCAGACGGCCACCACCCGCCCAACCAAACTCGGCCAGCCCTTCACCCGCTGGTCCATCCGCAAACTCGCCGCCTACCTGCACCGCGTCCACGGCCGCGTGATCCGGATCGGCCGCGAGACCTTACGCCGACTTCTGGCCCGCCGCGGCGTCACCTTCCAGCGCACCTAGACATGGAAGGAGTCACCCGACCCTGACCGGGACTCCAAGCTCGACCGGATTGGGGAGGTGTTGGAGCGCTTCCCCGACCGGGTGTTCGCCTTCGACGAGTTCGGGCCGCTCGGCATCCGCCCCACCGCCAGCTCATGCTGGGCTCTCGCCGGTCACCCCGAGAGGCGCCCCGCGACCTACCACCGCACCCACGGCGTCAGGTACTTCCACGGCTGTTACTCGATCGGCGACGACACTCTGTGGGGCGTCAACCGCCACAAGAAGGGCGCCGCGAACACCCTGGCCGCATTGAAGTCGATCCGCACGGCCCGCCCGGACGGCGCCCCGATCTACGTCATCCTCGACAACCTGTCTGCCCACAAGGGTGAGCGGATCCGCCAGTGGGCGAAGAAGAACCGAGTCGAGCTGTGCTTCACGCCGACCTACACGTCCTGGGCCAACCCGATCGAGGCTCACTTCGGGCCGCTGCGGCAGTTCACGATCGCGAACTCGAACCACCGCAACCACACCACCCAGACCCGCGCCCTGCACTCATACCTGCGCTGGCGCAACCAGAACACCCGCCACCGCGATGTCCTCGCCGCCCAACGACGCGAACGAGCCCGCGTCCGCAGCGAGAAAGGCATCCGTTGGGGCGGACGTCCCCGCACGGCTGCGTGAGCTGCGGAAACGTCAGGCCACACCCGGCGCCACGTCAGTCTCCGGAAGATCCGAAGAAGCCGACGTGGGAGGGCTTGCCGTCGGTGTGAAGGAGCACATAGAAGCCGGTCCAACGCATCTCGTGCTCCCCGAGCAGGCTTGTGTCTCTATCGCCTGGGCGCCAGGCCTGCATAAACGTAGAGGACTGAGCGATGGCATCCTCGAACTGCCGGACGCTAGGGCGATCCGTGCCAAAGTGGACCATGAGCCGGGCAGGAGCCAGCGGCCGGATGGTGAAGTAGTCCGCTGAGCGGGACTCCTGCGGCAACTTCGTTGAGTCCACGACGCGACGAACATCCAGAATCGAGTGAGTTCCCTCTTCCTCCATGAACTCCTCATCGGCATACAGTTCCTCGATGGTGCTGTACTCCTCGCCATCGCCGTACTCCTGCGCGAAGACCTCTTCCTGCAGAGCCTCCAGGCTCGCGACAACGGTCCCGCGGTAAGGCGTGACATAACTCCACCCGCTGGCGCCCATCAGTTGAACTCCCTTCGCTCCCTCATCGACTCGCGCTCAACCTAGCCCTGGGCCCTGACAGGCCCGAGGCGAGGAGGTGGCGGCCCCGGTGAACCAATGCGGTCAGAGCACTAGCGGCAAGTGGCACGGGGGCGAGCAGACGGTGATGGTGACCACGCCGGTCCCGGTTTCGATATGGATCTCTTCCGGCTTGCCTTGTACGGGCCGCCCGCATCGGTCGCAGAGCATCAGGAGTTCCTTTCCGTGAGGCGGCGGGCACTGGACTGGCAACCGGTGCCCGGGAGGCACTGAAAGACGGGCACTGCCACGACGTGCGCGCCGACCTGCCCGCGTGCTCGCCCGGCGAGAGTGCCGCCCCGCGTGAGAGGGGCGCGGCACCAGGTGCAGTCCTGGCCAAAATACTGGGCGCTCGTCAGCTCGTGGGTGGTCGGAAGCTAGTCCCAAAGCCGTGTAGTTAGAGCTGGGTGTCTGGTGTCAAGTGGTGCGGTTGGTCAGGATATCGATGCTGATGGTGGCTTTGTAGCTGGTCCTGTCGACGGTGGCTCTGGCGTTGTACTTGGAGATGGCGCGTTTGACGACACGTGGCCGGGTGCGGATGCGCCGGTCGGGCATGAGGTCGGCCAGGACCCGGCGGCCTATGGTGCCGACGAGGTCGATGACCGCGTCGTTGAAAACGCCCGCGGCCTGGACGAGCAGGTCGCGGGCGGTGTTCAGGGCGATGGAGAAACTGGCCCGGTCGGGGTCGGTGGCCGGGCGGGTGCCGGTGGCGTCCGCCATGGCCCGTCGCAGGATCTGGTAGGTGACCAGCAGTGCGAAGACTTCCTGGGTGACGCCGGCAGGTGTCCGGGCGCGAAGGACCCGGCCGCCCAGAAGGGTGGATTGCATCTCCAGGTAGGAAGTCTCGACCTCCCATCGCTCGTGGTAGAGCCTGATCAGCTCGGCAGCGGGGTGCGTGTGGCAGCCGGTCAGGGTCGTGGCGAGACGATACGCGCCGGTGCGGCGGCCCTGTGAGGTACTGACGGTGATCTCGCAGTCGATGACGCGGACCGCGACGGCTCCGAGCCTGGACAGGTAGGAGCCGTCGGGGAAACGCTCCAGGACCGGCAGCCTGCGGTGTTCCTTCACGCGGACCAGGACGTGTGCGCCCGTGCCGGTGACCGCCTCGACTAGCGCCTGGACGGCGAAGTTCCGGTCCAGCAGGACGATCATGCCCTCACGAAGGCTGCGGACCAGGCCCGGTGCGTAGGACGTCTCCCCGTTCGTGGTCGGCCCGAACACCGCGTCCAAAACGGTACGGGTGCCGCAGGAGACCAGAACCAGCAGGCGGAGCGAGGGGTATCCCGCCCCGCCGTTGTTACAGCGGTGCCTGACGAACTCAGCCTGATTTTGCGGGCTGTCAGGGATGGTCATCAGCGTGCCGTCGACAGCGCAGACGAGTAGGCCCCGCCACCACGCTCCCACGGTGGCGACGCCGCCGGCCGGTCCGCGCAACAGGTCGAACAAGCGGTGCAGCGGCTCGGTCCCGACCCTCCTGCGGGCCTGCGCCAGCGCGCCAACCGTCTAAGTCGCCGTCTCCAGTCCTTCCAGCCCGGCCGTCATCCGTTGCCACACCTGCTGCCGGCCGATTCCCGGGAACAGGGCCCCGGCCAGCAGCAGATACACCATCACGCGTGAGGGAAGGTCGCGTATCCGCTGCTGTGTCCTGCCGGCCTCGGCCAGTACCTCGTCGACCATCTCGAACGGGACGATCCGTGTTAACTCGCCCAAATGGCCTGGCGCGAACCGCCCTGCGGCAACCGCAACCTCACGAGAAATGACAGACTCGGCATTCAATGGAGCTCCTGCTGAACAGTGATCTTGGTCGACACGGTTCTAACAGGAGTTCCATCTCTGCTTCCTGCGGCTTGACACACCAGCTCCACGCCTAACTGCACGGCATTGGTACTAGAGCTCTTCGTCTTCGTCGGGTTCTGATGCGTGACTGTAGGCAAGGTCCAGGATGTATCGTTCGGTCACGGGGCAGTTCTTCCATGCTTGTGTGAGGTGGTCTTCGGAGGTGTCATCGCTGGGCTGGTGGAATGTGCTCCAGTAGTAGTCCGCAGTCGCCTGCCGATTTTCCCACCAGGCGTGGCCTTGGTAGACGCCGGGACGGGGCAGAGTGAGCTCGTCGGCAGGCCCGCGGTCGAGTTGACCGATGACGAGAGTCCCCGTTTCCGACTCGAGGTCGATGGCTACGTGTCCTTCGGCGTCGGCGGGCGGAGTAGGGGGCGTATCCCAAATGCGGATGGTGACCTGCACGTCGATGTCGGTTTGCAGGCTCAAGAGGTACAGGTGGTAGCCATTACCAGCCACTACCTGTACCTCTGCGGCGTCCAGTGCTGCTTCATCGCCAAGGAAGGCGTCGGCGTCGTACACCTCGACGATGCAACGGCCAGGAGTGGCACGGATGCTGTGCTCGGCGAGAAGAGCCATGGACTGAGAGCCTTCCTGCTAGTTCGTGATCTTCAGGTAGAAGGCGTCGCCGTCCAGGACGCGGTTGAGAGTGTAGGCCGCGGCGAGACGTTCTCCGCCTCTACGGTTGTCAGGCCCGTCAATGAGTCGGACGGAGAAGCGGTTGTCGCCTTTGGTCGAACCTTCCTTGGTGGATGCGAAGGGATACTCATCGCACTGCAGGCCGCTTCCGGCGTAGTCTCCCCAAACCTTTTTGCATTCACCGATCGACTTATTACGATTTGCGTCGATCTTGGTTGCGTTGACTTCCCGGTGTAGGGGTTCCTTCGTTCCGGGGACGGACTTGCCCGGCCAGGAAGGGAAAGTGCGCTCGGGGCGGTTGAGAGCGTCGTAGATGTGCAGAGCGCTCTCGTTGACCGCGGGATCCGTCTGGCTCATGACGAGTTCCACCCGGGCCCCGGTGAAGACGGTGCCCTGGAACTTGCCGGCGATCTTCCCGGCGTAGTCGTAGCGAACGCTGGAATTGTAGACCCCGCCGCCTTCGGTGAACGGCGCGGCATTAGGAGAGCTGGCGCTGAGATCCATCGAAACGGTTGAGAAGACCCGTTGCTGGTTGCCCTGGTCGAACAGGGGACCCTTGTCTGTAGAGACATAGGTCAGATTCCAGTGCGGCTGGCTGTCCCAGACGCCGAGCAGCTCATCGCGTTCGGTGGTCTGCGGTGCCGTGACCTGGGGGTCCGGGTCGCTTTCGGAGGCGTTGACATTGTGGTGGAAGTGCTGGCCGAGCCGCCACTTCGTGGCGTCCTCGGTCGGGATGGGCTGGACGATGATGTTCTCGATGCTGGCGAGGTAGTCGACCCGCCGGCTCCCGTCGTAGGCGAAGCCGAGCACCCACTGGTCGAACTTGAGGCGGCCCAGGGTGGTGGTGCCCCTGACATCACGTAGAACCAGGTCGAAAGGGCGCTTCTGGCAGCTTTCGAACCGCGACTTGATCCACCCGGCTGCGGCCCTGGCCTGCGCCCCGTGCGTGGCGCATTCCTGGCGCAGATCCTGCTCACCGTCGGGAGCAGATCCAGGCACCGCAGCGAGCGCCGGGGATGTCACGCCGCGGGACCGGGCGTATTCGGCGTAGGGGAGGGCTTTGCCCAGACCGCGCAGCGCGTCCGCAGGCACAGAGGAGGCGTCGACGAACATGACGCGCGCCCTCGGGGCCCGGTCGTTTGCGGTCGAGGCAGCGTGGCCAGCAGACGTGCCTACGGTGGTGAGCAGTACGAGAGCGGCGGTAGTGGCGGTGGCTAATTTGCGGGCCAGGCGGATAGGTGAGGTGCCGGTATTCACCAGTGGACTCCTTGCGGGCATGAAGAAGCTTGGGGGCATCTGCGGTTCGTCATGATCACTGGACGTCGCACAGGTCGCCCCAGCACGCCTCTAGCAGGGCGCCGGTGCGGGGGGTGTAATGCGCGATGAACCCCTCGAAGCGGCGCTCGCCGCGCTGGAGCCCCGGGGTGGAGCTGGAGGAGGACACCGTCCAGACGCCGTCGCCGTTGCTGGAGGCCGCGCGAGCGCCGGGTTTCAGCGCAGTGGATGCAGCCGGCGGCCTGACGGTGACCACATCGCCTGGGACGTCGAAGGCCGCAGCGGCGCGGGCCCGGATGTCGGCGGCCGATACGTCCGCGCCGCCCACAGGCTCCTCCAGAGATCCGCCGGTGGGCAGGGCGGCGGCGTTGCACACTCGCACCGTCACGACGCATTCCGCAAGGCCCGGCACACTGACCAGGCAGTCGTCGGCGTCACTGCCCAGGCAGGCTTGCAAAGCGTCCTGGTTCACGCCGTTGAAGGTGGCGGACAGACCCGCGAGAGTGTCCGTCCCATGCGCCGGGGCAGGCGCGCTGGGCCATGCCGCCGCCGTGCTGGTCTGTCGGCGGGGCTTGCTCGCCGTCCACTGGGTGAACTTGCTGTTGTCGGTCAGCTTCGTGGTGAAGCAGTTCGGCGGCTTGTGGGCCGAACTGCATGCGGGCAGCGTGACGGACTTGGCCACGTTGCCCGTTGTCACATGTTCCCACACCTTGTTCCCGGTCATGAACTGCATCCGGTCGGCTATCGATGGCACGTCGACATACGTGGGTCCCGTTACCTGGAGGCCGACGTCGACGCGATTGGCGTTGCCGCCTACCACCTTCAGCTGCTTGGCAGTGGAGCCGACCTTGTTGAAGTCGTAAAGCACATCCCACTGGTTGCCGCTTTCCTGCCGGACCGTCATGTAGGTGTGGTTGCGATTGTCCGCCTTGGTCGGGTTGACTCCAGATTTGATGGCGGTTGATCGCCCGCCGCTTGTCGTCAGTTCAGTCCAGCGCGGCCCGTAGGTGTGCGTGGTCTTCCCTGTCTTCTCTGCGTAGAGGCCGATCTCTATGCTGGGAGCAGCCAGGGGACTACCGGATGTGTTCGGGCTGACATGCAGGTAGTTGCCTACCTGGACGGTGGCCGACGACGTGTCGACCTGATCAAAGGTGATCGGCACATTGCGCCAGGTGGCGAAGCTGCCGATCATCGGTTCCCCCGGCTGGCTGCACGTCATTCCCCAGAACGTGATCTGCGCGGTGTAGAGGAGGCTACATGCCTCCGCGGGAGCAGATGCATGCGCCTGTGGAGCGGTACCCAGAACGGTGAGTGCGGTGACCCCGGCGCATGCCGAGGCCAAGAATCTCGCGCGCGAACGCGACAAGGCTCCCCCTAGAAACGATCAAAAAAGGTCACAGGAAACCTACTGCAGCATCATCATCAACTCGGATAACTGTCAGACAAGTTGACTTGATCGCGCCACATGACTCACGTCACAGGCGCCGCTGTCACACGGAGTTCGGGGACGCTCCCCATGCGCGCGAGCGGGAGATCCTTGCTGCAGCAGCGCAGGTGCGGGATCCGCACCGGCACCGGCAGCCACCGCTACCTGTTCATCCAACGCAACCGGTCCACCGGCGAACTCGCCTTCTACTTGTGCTGGTCACCCACCGAAGTGGCCCTGTCCGGACTGGTCCGCGTCGCCGGTGTCCGCTGGAGCATGGAGGAGTGCTTCCAGGCCGGCCTAGGGCCAATGCTGGTGACTTAGATTGTTGCTGGTCGGGTGGTGATCGTCGTTGGCGCGGGTGGTGGCCGGTTGTGGTGTTCGGCTCGCTTGAGGGGCCAGTTGGACATCTTGCGTTTGATCACGCCAGGGCAGGTCCGGTGCCGACGGGCGGGCAGGAGTCGTTCGGCGATCTCAGCCAGTGTTCGGGTCAGTGCCCGGCTGAAGTTTCCCCGTGATCTCGGACACTCGTTCGTTATGCCGCGAGAGCGTGCTGGTGCGGGCCATCATGCGCACGTGGCCCATCGGGGAGATGGCCCGCTCGCCGGCCGTTGCCGGGTCTCAGCCGGGGTGAGGTAGCCGAATACCTTGTGTTTGCGCAGGCGGCGGCGGTTGTAGAACGTCTCGATGAAGGCGAAGACCTCGGCGCGGGCGGTGGCCCGGTCGGGCCAGACACGCGTGCCGATCTCTTCCTTGAGCAGGGCCCAGAAACTCTCCGCAGCAGCGTTGTCGAAGCATGATCCGGTGCGCCCGCAGCTCTGGCGCAGTCCCAACTCGCGTATCTAATAGCGGAACTGGGCCGATGTGTACTCGCTTCCGCGATCACTGTGGATCACGCAGCCGGGCTGCGGGTGGCCCCGGCCGTGGGCCATGTTCAGGGCGTCGACCACGAGTTCGGCGCGGTGACGGTCGGCCATGGCATAGCCGACGACTTCGCGGGTGGCCAGGTCCAGCCAACAGGCGAGGTAGAACCAGCCCTCCGCGGTAGGCAGGTAGGTGATGTCGCCGACCAGTCTGGTTCCGGGCGTATCGGCGTGAACGTCGCGGCCGATCAGGTCCGGGGCCGGCGTCCCCTTCTTGTCCGGCCGAGTCAGTGAGCGGTG
>NZ_JBHXLV010000214.1:0-10832 GCF_042721685.1 Streptomyces sp. NPDC058459
GGGGTTTCCTGCTCCCCAAGAGAGTGCCCGCGTGGTGACCATGGTCTGCCAGAGACGGGCAACGGTCAGCGCGTCCTCGCGCGGGTCGTTGTCGCCCCGCTCGGGAGACATGCCGTGCATGCCGCCGCCCGGCCGAAGTCCGGGGGTGGAAGACGGCTGGGCCGGCTTGGCGCGCGGGTCGCGGAGGTTGGCCTTCGCCAGCGCGGCCAGGCCGCAGCCGGTGGGGTAGCGCTTGCCGCGGATGCGATGAGCGAAAGCGAGCGTGTCGACCGTCCGCTTGAGCACAGAGTCTGGGACATCGGTGACCATGGCGGCCGCGCGAAAGTCGGCGCTGAGGATGCCGTGACCGATGACTAGCCGCTTTCCGTGCAGAGCGTTGATCAGGCGGCTGGCAGGGCGGGGTCCTTCGATCAACTTTTGTCCCGTGACGCGGAGTTCGGCCCCGTTCCATTCGGCATGGACGAGCGCGGCCCGGCCGATCACCCAGCCCTCCGGTGGCGCGGGGGCAACCCCGCGTCCGTGAGCACGAGAGCCGCGGTCGAAGTCGACGTCGCAGAAGGTCAGCTCCAATGGGCGCGACTGTCCCTGCCCCTGCTGATGCTGCCGGCGACGACGTGATGCCTTGCCCAAGGGATGCCCCACTCCTCCAGAACGTGTGACGCAGTGCGATCGCATCGTGACAGAAGCCACTGACAGTCTCGTCTGACCTGGGGGAAGCATCAGGGCCCGCGTCCGCGACACCGACCGGGACCTTCGAGGGAGCAGGTGACGTCGCCTACCCGTGGACAGGCCTTCAACTGGCCGTGTGGTGCTCGGTCTCCGGCACCGGGGGCATCCAGTGCACGGCGTTGTTGCGGAAGGACGCGTAGATCGGCACGAGGTCTGCGCTGCTGGTGTCGTCGAGGGCGGCGACGTTGATGCCGATCTCTGGGATGTCGCTGTCGATCGCCGCGAGGCGGGCGCCGCAGGTCGGGCAGAAGCCGCGTTTCGCCTCGCCTTCGAAGGTCCTGTACCAGGTCGGCTCGCCGCCCTCACTAGTCCAGGTGACCGTCTCGAATCCCACCCACCACATCACCGGGGTTCCGCCGAGTTTTTGACAGTGGCGGCAGGCACAGGTGTGGGGGAAGACTGCCGGACCTTGGGCGGTGAAACGGATGCGGCCGCACAGGCAGCCTCCCGTACGCTCCCTGGCTGTTTCGGCTCCGTCGACGTCGGCGGCGGGGGTGACGTTATCAGGTGATCTCCCAGAGACGGTTGGCAAGTTGGGCAGATCAGTGTGCCACCGCTGCCGTGATCGTCAGGACACTGTTTGGCGGCTCTGGCGTGGCCAGGCCAGGTGCGTCGATCGCGAAGGGTCGCCGTGCCCGTCCGCGGTTGATCCGCCGTGCGGAATTCGGCCAGGTCCGATGGCTTTGTGCCATTCGTCGGCAACCCGGTCTCAACGTCACTGAGGCCCGGCTACATAAGGAGGCTGGGGTGGCGTGCTGCCGTCCCCGCGTGGTGATGGCTGGTCGTATAGGGGGAGGTTGGGACGGTTTGGTGACCATCAACGTGGCGGTGCTGCTCGCCGTCATCGTCGTGTGGAGGTTGCGGCGGCGTACGCATTCCCGTAGCCGCTTCGACGAGAAGCTGACCGTCGTCATCGTCCTGGCGCTGGGCGTCCTGATCGCGCCGACGCCGGCGGGCCAGGGGATCTTGAACGTCCTGGGACAGCTTGCGAGCGGCGTCACCCAGGCCGGCCGGTGAGCCCCCGCACACGCAACGCGGGCCGTTCAGCGTCGGCAGGCGCCCACTTCGGGGCACGGGTCTGGGAAGAGGGAGAGTGATGGCGGCACGTCGACGGCGCCGGCGCTTGAAGAAGCGGGCGCGCAGGCAGGTGCAGGGCTGGGGTGCGGTGGCGGCGGTGGTCGCCGCGGTGTGGGTCGCCGAACACTGGTCGCTGGTGTGGCCCGTCCTGGTAGCCGTGCTTGCCGCGGCCGTCGTGGGTGGGGTCGGATGGGCGCTGCTGCGGGCGCACCGCCAGGCGCTCGGCCAAGACCGCGCGTGGCGGGCGCAGGAGGAGGCCCAGGCGCGCGAGTTGTCCATGGCCGAGGTGGACGCGTTGTCGTGGCAGGAGTTCGAGAGGTACGTCGCGGACCTGTGTCGGCGGGACGGCTGCACGAAGATCGTCGTCAGCGGCAAGAGCGGTGACCTGGGCGCGGATGTCGTCGGCTACCTGGCCGACGGCCGCAAGCTGGTCGTCCAGGTAAAGAAGTATGCCCCGCATCGAAGCGTGGGCTCCCAGGACATGCAGAAGTTCGTCGGTACCGCCCGTCTCGAACACGGCGCCGATGTCGCGCTGTTCGTCACCACGTGCCGCTCGTTCACGAGGGACGCGCTGGGCCTGGCCCTGCGCCAGGACATCGTGGCCCTGCACCGCGACCTTCTGGGATCCTGGGTCAAGGGCGCTCATCTGGAGACCCTCATCCCGCTGAACGGCAGCGGCAGCGGTACCAGGCGGCGCCCCTCTGCCTGACCGTGGCAGACAGGGGCATCGCATGGGGAGCAGTCCTCTCCGAGGTTCCGAGCCGGGCTCACGCGAAGGCGAGTCCGCGGAAGCTGTTGCGGATGTCGGTCAGCGGCTGGCGGTCACGGGTGTAGTAGAGCTTGTTGGTCAGCAAGACCGCCCAGCGGTCCTGGACCGGTGAGATCCACATGCCGGTGCCGGTGAACCCGTAGTGCACCCAGACGTCCCCTTCCTCGGCGGTGCCGGGGGCTGGGTGCCAGAACAGGCCGCGGGCGGGTTGGAGGCCACCGGTCAGTACGGTGAGCGAGTAGGCGGTCCACTCGGTGCTGAAGCTGGCCTGAGCGGGGGCGGAGTCCGGGCCCAGTATGTAGCGGAGGAAACGGACGAGGTCGTCGAGGACGGTGAAGACGCCGGCGATGCCGCAGACACCGCCCAGGAGACGGGCGGAGAAGTCGTGAACTGTGCCCTTGAGGTGGGTGTCGGTGTCCTGGTCGAGTTCGGTCGGCGCGCAGCGGGCCGCGAGGTGGCCGGGCAGTGGCCCGAAGCGGGTGGTGTCCATGCCCAGCGGCTGCCAGGTGCGGGCGGTGGCGAGCTGGTCCAGGGACTGACCGGGAGGTACTCGGCGAGGTAGCCCAGGATGAGGGCGGCCCGGTCGGTGTACTCGACAGCCTCCCCGGGCGGGCGGTGCAGGGCCTCGTGCAGCACGCCGACCGGGATGGCCTGCGGGTCGGTGCCGTAGAGGTTCTTCAGCTGGGCCCGCAGCGGGACGCCGGCGGTGTGGGTCAGCAGCTGGCGGGCGGTCACCGCGCCGAGCGGATGTCCGCTGAGCTCGTCCCAGAAGGTGCCAAGCGGGGCGTCGAGGTCAAGGACGTTGTCCTCCCACAGGTGCGCCGATAGACGCCCACACGGCGAGGATCTTGGTGAGGCTGGCGGCGTCGAAGACGATGTCGAGCTGCATCTTCACCTGCGGCTCGTCGGGGTCCAGGACGCCGGTCGTACCGCAGGCGTGGACACGGTCGGTGTCGCCGACGGCCCACACGGCACCGGGGTAGACCTTGTCGCGGATGCCTTCCTCCAGCAGGGCTTCGATGCGGTCGGTTGCGTACGTCATGGTCTCCCTGTTCGCCGGGGGCATCCCGCCGGGCCAGCGTAGTGACGCAGGCGGGCCAGACCGTGCAGTGGCGCGTCATGGACACCGCGGCTGTGCCAGGCCGAAGGCGGAATTCTGCGCCGAGGCACGACTCGGGGGAGTCGATCTCCACGAACCTTCGCGACGCCGTACGTGCCGTGCGGGCCGCCAGAGACGGCGGCGGGGCATTCCAGGCGCCATGGACGATGCGCGCGAGCTCACCGAGGACGAGGTGAACGACCTTCTGAGCGACGAGGACCGCGATGCCGGCGGGAAGGACGAGTACGAGTGGGTGCGGTGACCATGACAGGTGCGGGGCCTGTGTGGCGGTCGGCCCCGGCGGCGCCCCACAGGAGGGGGCGGCACGGGGGCCGAGTGCGGACACCTTGACGCGGGGTCAGGTGACGGGGATGACGTAGGCGCGGGCGAAGTGGGTGCCGATGTGCGCTTCGTGGAGGTGTCCGGCGATGGCGCGGTCGCCTTCGACGCCCATGACGACGTGGATGTGGGCGAAACCGTTGCGGATCTCGCCGGTGCCTGTCATCTCGCCGGGCAGGTCGTACTTGGTGATGTTGTCCTTGAGCGCGTCGCTTTCGGGCATGGTCGAGACGGTGAAGGAGTCGGCGGCGCCGATCAGGGAGACGATCGCGGCGTCGGTGATGCCAGCTGCGGCGGCCTGGCGGTTCAGCTCGTCGACGAGCTCGCCGGCGGGGACTTCAAAGACGATCATGCAGGACTCCGTCCGATCATGGGGCTCAGCTCCCGCAGCATGACCGAGGAGCACCATCGGGCGCCAGAGTCCTGGGGGTTGAGGGCTTCCCTCGCGAAGCGGGTGGCGAGGAGGTCCGCGCGGTGGCCGTACGAGGCGGGCTGGGAGACGATCCGGCCGGCCGTCGTCCAGTCCACGGCGCACACGCGGGAGGTGACGGCCGTCATGTAGAAGTGGCGAACCTCCTCGTCGTGGGCCAGGACGCGGGCGACCTGAGCGGCCTGGCCCTGGCCGGGGAGCTTGGCGACGACGCAGGTGCGGGCTCCGGCGGCGTGGTGCTGTGCGAGCACACCGCCGGCCAGCAGGCTCTCATCGTCGGGATGGGCGAACACCCCCAGCAGCGAAGGCAACGGCTGGTTCATGCGAAGAGGGCTCCTTGATGTGGCGGACAGGCAACGGGGTCAGATGATGGGCGGCCGCCCGGCGGCGGTGAGTCGGTAGACGGTGCGCCAGCTCATCGGCCGCCGCCGCTGCGTACGTCGGGTCGTCCACCCTTCGCGCATGCCGCGCAGGGTCTGCCCCAGTCCGCCGCCGCGGCGCACGGCCCGGGCCAGGGTGATCGTGGTCCCGGCGCTCAGGTAGAGGGGGAGGAGCGGAACGGGGAGGTTGCGGTGGGCGATCCAGATCCTGTTGCGGGCGGCGAGCCGGTGGTACAGCGCGTGGCGGGCGGGTGTGGTGAGCGGGTGGTGCATCCGGATGTCGGTTGCGTACCAGCCGCTCCAGCCCGCCGCGTACAGCCGCAAGGCCAGGTCGAACCCCTCGTGGTAGAGGAACAGCGTGCTCTTCCAGCCGGCCACCGCGTCGAAGGCCGCTCGTCGGATAAGGACGACGCCCTCGGCCATCAAGGTGACCCGCCCCGGGCGCCCGGGGGGCGAGGCGCGCTACCGGGGCACCCAGCGGCGCGGCGTCGTCGCATCGTCCGGGCCGGTCAGCCGCGGCTGTACCCAGGCCGCTTCGGGATGCCGCTCTGCCTCAGCGACGAGCCGGGCGAGGACATCGGCGCATGGAAAGGTGGCGTCGTTGTCGAGGAAGAACAGCCATCGGGGGCGTCTCCTGCCGCACGCAGCGCCTCGGCGCCAGCGTTCCGGCCGCCGGGAATGCCGACGTTCTCCGGCAAGCACACGGTGAGCGCGCCGGGTGGCAAGACTTCGGGGCGGCAGCCGTTGCCGACCACGACCACCCGGACCTCGACACCACGCTGCGCGAGGAGCGTCGCCTGCGCGGCGGCCTCCTCCGCTGGGCGGTCGTTCATCGTCAGCTTGTGGACGCTGTTGAGAGCTGACCACTGACCGTTGCGGCTTGTGTCCCCATATTTGGGGTCAGCGTGGCCGCAGCCAGAGGGGGGAACAGGGGGTCTGTCAACTCTCTCCTCCATGTCATGGGCATGCGCGCGATGTGCAGAGGAAGGGGCGTCCGGCACTAGCATCAGCGTGTTCGCCGACACCTGGAGTTTGCCGCTATGTCGTTGCCGCGCCTCGGAGTCGTCATCGTGACGATGGGCACTCGCCCGCGTGAGCTGGAGGCTCTCTTGGCCTCCGTCGAGAAGCAGGACGTTCCGGCAGCACGGGTGGTGCTGGTGGGGAACGCAACGCCGCTCACGGACATCGCCACGGACGTAACGAAGATCCCGCTCGAGGAGAACTTGGGTTGCCCCGGCGGCCGCAACGTCGGGCTGAAGCTGCTGCGCGAATCCGGAGAGGTTGACGTCGTCGTCGAGCTGGACGACGACGGACTCCTCATCGCCGATGACGTATTCCGCAAGATCCAGAAGCTGTTCGCGACGGACCCCAAGCTCGGGATCATCGGCTTCCGGGTCGCGGATGAGAACGGACACACAGAGCGACGTTGGGTGCCGCGCCTTCGCGCCGATGATCCGATGCGCCGGGGCCTGGTGACCGCCTTCCTCGGAGGGGGGCATGCCCTCTCCGTCCCGATGCTGGAGCGGATCGGCGACTGGGCTGGCAAGTTCTTCTTCGGGCATGAAGAGACCGACTTGGCCTGGCGTGCCTTGGACGACGGCTGGAAGATCCTTTATGAGCCCGACCTTGTTCTTCAGCACCCCAAGACTTCCCCGGCCAGGCATGCGGTCTACTACCGCTTCACCGCGCGAAATCGAGTCTGGCTTGCCCTGCGCCGGCTGCCCCTCCCCTTGATCCCGGTCTATCTGGGCGTGTGGATCGTGCTCACCCTCGCCCGCATCCGGTCCGTCAGCGGGCTGAAAGCATGGTGCGGCGGCTTCATGGAGGGGCTTCGCAATCCGTGCGGTCCTCGCAAGGCAATGAAGTGGCGCACGGTGTGGCGAATGACGCGCCTGGGACGTCCCCCGCTGATCTGAGACGGAGCCTGCCGACGACGGACAGGGGCTGAAGGGGCTGCTCTTCCAGCAACCGTGCCGGGAACTCGGGCAGCTGCCGGTCAGCGCCGCTGGCGCCGGTCGGCGAGCTGGGTGACGTTCGTCTGCGCCTTCAGGTCCTCCTCGAGCTCGGCCGCGCGGAGTGCTCGTAGATCCGAGGCGGGTCGACGCCCAAGAAGGAGCGAAAATTGCGGTCAATCCACGACTGCCCTACGGCCTCACGCCCGGTCGGCACCGCGGCAAGCGCACGCGCCGCGCCGCGCAAGTCACGCCACCAGATGTCCGGCAGGTTGGGGTCGCGGTCGAGCACGGGGCTGCCGGCGACGACCGTCGGCGTGGTGATGAACTTGGTGAGCTCGGCCCGGTACGCGTACGAGCCGTGCGTCCAGTCCATCAGGTCCCGCAGCCCGGGGCGCGGGACCATCCAGGGTACTGAGGCGTCCGCCAGGGCGGTGCCCCCCCCCAGCCGTCCGCCGGCCTTCTCCGACAGCGCGGAGACGACACGCAGCCGGCTCGTGCCGACACGGCGCCCGAGCGTGCGCCCTTGCCACTCCCACACCTCCGGGCCCGACGGCGTGAGGTGGAAGGCGCGGGCCGCGACCGCCAACGCGCCGCGCATCCGAGTGGCGTCCTCGGCGGATTCCGGGGCGGTGAACACCGGTGCGGTCATGGTCCGTTCCCTCGTTTCGCGTCGTGGTGCTCGACGGACGTGAGCGGGTGCCTGTCACGGCCGGGATCCGCGGGCATCGGCCCGGGGACGCCAGCCGCGCAGGGTCTCTCCCGGGAAACCTGGTCAGAACAGAGCACTCTGCTCTGCCTCCGTGCCCGAGGGCGGCCGTTTGGGCTGCAGTCCGGCGGCCGCGTCCAGCTCGAGGAGCGTGCGCCACCGGCCACCGGCACACCCTTTCTCCAGGAGTCGGGCCAGCACTTGCGCCGTGGCCTCGACGTCCGGCATCGCCCGGTGCCGTCCGGCCGGTTTGGCGATGCCGTAGTAGCCGAGCAAGCTGTCCAGCCCGTAGGAGCTGAGCCCGGGAACCACGGCCTTGGCCAGACGCAGCGTGTCCAGCAGCGGCGTTGCCGCAAGCACGGGGCAGTGCTCTGCCTGACGGGCGATGATCCCGGCTTCGGTGGAGGCGTGATGGGCGACCAGCCGGTACGGCGGCGCGGTCAGGCGCGCCTCAAGCCGGGCCATCACCTCGGCGGACGGCGCTGCCGAGGACAACATCTGCTGGGTGATGCCCTTGAGCTGGACGTCCATCGCCGTCACGGGCACGTCAGCCGGCGGACGCATCAGCTCCTCGAAGCGGCCGACTTCAGCCAGATGCCCGCCCATGGGGCGCAGCGCTACCACGGCGACCTCCATCGGCTCGGCGGGCCGCCCTGCCGGGGTAAGGCCCTCGAAGTCGATCACCAGGAGCGTAGTCCCACCGAAGCGCGGATCACTCATCAGTTCCTTCACGACATCCCCTCCTTCCCGGCCGCCGCCGACTTCTTCCCGACGGGCCAGGCCTGAGCAGGTTGACCACCCCCGCCCGGCACATCGGGTCCGGGGCGGGCAGCATGACGGTGATCCGAGAAAGCGGTCATGGCAACTGCCGGGGCACAGCGGCAAGCGGAGGCAGCGTCCAGGACAGGGCCTTCGAGCCCGCGCCGGAGGTGACGTGCTGTAGCCCGGAGCTGTCGCAGAAGTCGACCCGGTACCGCTCGGGCCGTCCGGCCTGCTCCCAGCGGGAGTGGAGATCTTCGAGCTCAGCCCACACATCACGCGGTCCATGGACTCGAACGGTGCCGTCGTCCGGTCCGACCACGGCCCAGGAGTCGTCATCGGGCGCGACGATGGTCATCGTCTCGGCCTTGAAGTCCCGGACCAGACCAGGCGCGCGGTATGCGGCGGCGAGCCAGAATCCATACGCCTCGTCCGGCGGCGGCGTGAGCCGCGTGGACCGTGCCGTGCCGGGGTCGTCCTTGATACGGGCGCGGTGGTCCAGGACGTCGAGCCACCGGTAGCCGAGCAAGGGCCGGTACCCGCGCGCCCGGCCCCGCAGGACCGCCTCGATCGTGCCGGCCACGGTGCGGGTGACGAGGAGCTGTCCCGGCCAGCTCGGCGTACGGGTCACGAGCGTCGTGAGCAGCCGGCCGCCCGGCGCGAGCTGCTCCACCCACGGCACCGGGACACACGGCACGCCGATTCCGGAGTGGACCCGGTCGTACGGCGCCCTCGCCTTGTGTCCTTCGAGCGCGTCACCCTCGATCACTTTCACGCCGACGCCAAGGTGGTCCATATTCCGCTGGGCGAAGGCCGCCATGGGTCCGTCCCGCTCTACGCCGGTGGCGAGTCCGGGGCCGGTGATGGCGGCGGCTAGGGAGCGTATTTGGTTGTGATCATGGGGCCGCTCGTGTGAGGTCCTTGATCCAGATCATGGAGGCCCTGAGGTGGAGTCCGGCGAGGTAGCTCCCCGGGGTCTTGTCGTAGCGGGTGGCGATGCCTCGCCATGCCTTCATCCTGTTGATCGCCCGTTCGACGGTGTTCCGTTCCTTGTAGAGCTCGGTGTCGTGACTGACGGGCCTGCCACCTCCACTGCCCTTCTTCTTCCGGTTGGCGGCCTGGTCCTTCTTCTCTGGGATGATCGCCTTGATACGACGTTTGCGCAGGTGAGCACGGTTGCCGCGAGACGAGTAAGCCTTGTCTGCGGCGACTGCGTCCGGCCGGGTGCGGGGGCGGCCGACGGGCCCGCGCACCCGCACCTTCCTCAGGACGGGGATGAACTGCGGGCTGCCCGCTGCCTGGCCCGCGGTCAGGATGAACGCCAGCGGGCGGCACTTGCGGTCGGCGGCGAGGTGAACCTTGCTGGTCTGCCCGCCCCTGGAGCGTCCCAGGAGGGCGGCCTTCAGACGGAGTGTGTGCCGACGCCGGACGCGTCGTCGTTCTTCCCGCGCGGGATCGATTTCGGTCTCCCGCCCTCTTTGTTCTTCGAGGCCGCCCCCTTTGACCTGGCCTTCTCCTCCCCGGCGGCGGCTTTCTCCAGGGCGGTGACGACGTCCTCGTCGAGGTGCATCCCGGCCGCGTCGTGGTGGGCACGGGCGGTGGTGGAGTCGATGCTGACCAGGGACAGGTCCACCTCACCCCGCTTCGCAGCTTCCGCGATCAGGCCCTCCAACAGCGCCTCGAAGACCCCGGCGTCACGCCACTGCCGGAAGCGGTTGTGGACGGTCGACCATGCACCGAACTCTGCCGGCATCTCCCGCCACCGGCCGCCCGTCTTGAACCGCCAGATCACGCCCTCGAACTGCTGCCGCAGCCGCTCGGGGTACGGGCCGTACTCGCCGATCGGCAGGTACGGCTCGATGAACTCCCATTCCGGATCGGTCAGTTGCACTCGCGTCACGTATGACGGTCTACCAGACCAGACCGTGCCACGAAGGCACATCACGCAGATTGATCACGACTCGATACGCGCCCTAGACGTCGTTTCATTTGGTGAGTCGTCGGTAGTTGATGAGGCTGGTGGCGATGGCTGTGAACGCGAGGAAGTGCTCGGGTTTCCGTTCGTAGCGTCGGTGCAGGCGGCGGCTGCCGGCAAGCCAAGACATGGTCCGCTCGACCACCCAGCGGTGCCGGCCCAGTCGCTACGAAGAGTCGGTACCGCGGCGGGCGATGCGAGGTGTGATGCCGCGTTCCCGGAGCCATCGCCGCAGGTAGGGGTGGTCGTAGCCCTTGTCCCCGTGGAGTTTCCCAGGCCGCCGCCGGCGGGGACCGCGTCGGCTGCGCACCGGCGGAATCGAGGCGATCAGGGGCTGCAGCGCGAGGCTGTCGTGCGTGTTAGCAGCTGAGATGGCGACGGCGACGGGCAGGCCGTTGCGGTCCACGACCAGGTGGATTTTCGATCCACTCTTGCCTCGATCGGTCGGATTCGGTCCGGTCAGCTCCCCCCTTTGAGTGCACGGATGCTGACGGAGTCGACGCCGAAGCGCGACCAGTCCAGCTCGCCCCGCGCTCCGAGTTCGTCGAGGATGGGGGAGGCGCCCTCGGTCTTTCGTAGCTGTCGATGCACGATCCCCCGCATCGCTCCCTGAA
>NZ_JBHXLV010000215.1:0-10822 GCF_042721685.1 Streptomyces sp. NPDC058459
GTCCTTGCCGCCACCGTTGCCCCGGCCCTGGCCGCCCTGACCGCCCATGCCTTGGCCGCCCTGACCCTGACGGCTCTGCTCCTGACCCTGACGGCTCTGTCCCTGACCCTGGCGGCCCTGGCCCTGGCCCTGGCCCTGCCGCTGCTGCGGCGGGCGGCTGCCGCCACCCCGCTGCTGACGGGGAGCGCCCGGCTCCCGCGCCGCCGCCTCGTCGTCCAGCCGCAGCGTCAGCGCGATCCGCTTGCGCGGGATGTCCACGTCCAGGACCTTCACCTTGACGATGTCACCCGGCTTGGCGACATCGCGCGGGTCCTTGACGAACGTCTTGGACATCGCCGAGACATGGACCAGACCGTCCTGGTGGACGCCGATGTCCACGAACGCGCCGAAGGCGGCCACGTTCGTCACCACGCCCTCCAGCACCATCCCGGCGGACAGGTCGGAGATCTTCTCCACACCCTCCTTGAAGGTGGCCGTCCTGAACGCCGGACGCGGGTCGCGCCCCGGCTTCTCCAGCTCCTTCAGGATGTCGGAGACCGTCGGCAGACCGAAGGTGTCGTCCACGAAGTCGGCCGGCCGCAGCGAGCGCAGCACCCCGGTGTTGCCGACCAGCGAGGCCACTTCCCGCCCCGCCGTCTTCACCATCCGCCGCACCACCGGGTACGCCTCCGGGTGCACGCTGGAGGAGTCCAGCGGGTCGGAGCCGCCCCGGATGCGCAAGAAGCCCGCGCACTGCTCGTACGCCTTCGGGCCCAGGCGGGACACCTTCTTCAGCTCCACCCGGGAGGTGAACGGGCCGTTGGCGTCGCGGTGCGCCACGATGTTCTCCGCGAGGGTGGCGGAGACGCCGGACACCCGCGAGAGCAGCGGCACGGAAGCGGTGTTGACGTCCACGCCGACGCCGTTCACACAGTCCTCGACCACCGCGTCCAGCGAGCGGGACAGCTTCACCTCGGACAGGTCGTGCTGGTACTGGCCGACGCCGATCGACCGCGGGTCGATCTTCACCAGCTCGGCCAGCGGGTCCTGGAGGCGCCGGGCGATGGACACCGCGCCGCGCAACGACACATCCATGCCGGGCAGTTCACGGGAGGCGTACTCCGACGCCGAGTACACCGACGCGCCGGCCTCGGACACCATCACCTTGGTGAGGTTCAACTCCGGGTGTCTGGCGATGAGTTCGGCCGCCAGCTTGTCCGTCTCGCGGGAGGCGGTGCCATTGCCGATGGCGACCAGGTCGACCGCGTGCTCCTTCGCCAGCCGGGCCAGCCTGGCGATCGCCTCGTCCCACCTGTTGGCGGGCACATGCGGGTGGATCACATCGGTGGCGACCGCCTTGCCGGTCGCGTCCACCACGGCCACCTTCACCCCGGTACGGAAACCGGGGTCCAGGCCCAGCGTCGCGCGGGTGCCGGCCGGGGCGGCCAGCAGCAGGTCGCGCAGGTTGGCGGCGAACACGTCGACCGCCTCGTCCTCGGCGGCCGTACGCAGCCGCAGCCTGAGGTCGATGCCGAGGTGCACCAGCACACGGGTGCGCCAGGCCCAGCGGACCGTGTCGCCGAGCCACTTGTCGCCGGGACGGCCCCGGTCCGCGATGCCGAACCGGCCCGCGATGACACCCTCGTACGACGACCGGGCGCCGGCCTCCGCGGGCTCCTCCGGTTCCAGCACCAGGTCGAGGACCTCCTCCTTCTCGCCGCGCAGTATCGCCAGGACCCGGTGCGAGGGGAGTGCGGTGAACGGCTCGGTGAAGTCGAAGTAGTCGGCGAACTTGGCGCCCGCCTCCTCCTTGCCGTCCCGCACCCTGGCGGCCAGCCGGCCGCGCGTCCACATCCGCTCGCGCAGCTCGCCGATCAGGTCGGCGTCCTCGGCGAACCGCTCCGTAAGGATCGCCCGCGCGCCGTCCAGGGCGGCCTGGGTGTCCGCGACGCCCTTGGCCGCGTCCACGAACGCGTCCGCGGCGGCCGCCGGTTCCACCGACGGGTCGGTGAGCAGCCCCTCGGCCAGCGGTTCGAGACCTGCCTCGCGCGCGATCTGCGCCTTGGTGCGCCGCTTGGGCTTGAACGGCAGGTAGATGTCCTCCAGGCGCGCCTTGGTCTCCGCACCCCGGATGCGCTCCTCCAGCTCGGGAGTGAGCTTGCCCTGCTCGCGCACCGACTCCAGGATCGCGCCCCGGCGCTCCTCCAGTTCACGCAGATAGCGCAGCCGCTCCTCCAGAGTGCGCAACTGGGCGTCGTCGAGGAGCTCGGTCACCTCCTTGCGGTAACGGGCGATGAAAGGCACCGTCGAACCGCCGTCCAGCAGCTCCACCGCGGCCCTCACCTGCCGCTCCCGTACGCCGAGTTCCCCGGCGATCCTGCTCTCGATGGACCCTGATTCGTCTGACCCGGGTGTCGTCACGATCCCGTACCGCCTTCTCCGCTTAAGGTTGCGCGGCAATTGTGGCAGGTGGCGCGGGGATACGGACGACAGGGCGCACCGGGGGCTCCGCGTCAGGCGCGACCGCTGGATGACCCGCCGGACAGCCGTGCGAGCACCCGGAACGGCAGGGTGACGACGGCGGCCACGGCGCCGCCTGCCCGGCGCGGCACACCGGCGACGGCACGGAACATGAGGGAGCTACGGTCCACCCGGCGGTCGCCCGGTCCGCACCGGGTACCCCGGTACCTGCCGGGCACGCCGGGCGCGGTCCGCCGACGTGGACGGCAGGAAAGGCGGGGTGTCCGTCATTGCGGGCACGGCGCGCCCCCCGAAGAATCGGCCGTATGCCGCCCCGACCCGCACACCGCCTGCTCCCCGGCCGCGAGGGCATCCGCCGCCGCTTCCGCCCCGTACTCCCGCGCTGACTCGGGCGCACCGTCGAAAGGACCGCCATGCAGATCGCCATCGTCCTCTACGACCGCTTCACCGCCCTGGACGCGGTCGGACCGTACGAGGTCCTGGCCCGCACACCGGACGCGGAGACCGTCTTCGTCGCCGAGCAGGCCGGACCCGTGCGCACCGACACCGGCGCGCTCGCCCTGATGACCGACCGGTCACTGGCCGAGGTCACCAGCCCCGATGTGGTGGTGGTGCCGGGCGGCCCCGGGCAGAGCGCGCTGATGGAGCACGCCCCGCTGCTCGACTGGCTGCGCCAGGCGGACGCCACCACCACCTGGACCACCTCGGTGTGCACCGGCTCGCTGCTGCTGGGCGCCGCCGGACTGCTGACGGGTCGCCGGGCCACCTCGCACTGGCTCGCCGTCGGTGAACTGGAGCGGTTCGGCGCGCGGCACGTCCCGCAGCGGGTGGTGAGCGACGGCAAGTACGTGACGGCCGCCGGAGTCTCCGCCGGGATCGACATGGGCCTCACCCTGCTCGGCCGGATCGCGGGCGACGAGTACGCCCGGACGGTCCAGCTCGCCCTCGAGTACGACCCGCAGCCGCCCTACGACGCCGGCTCGCCGCACAAGGCGCCCGCCCACCTGGTCGACGCCCTGCGCGAGCGGAGCCGGTTCATCCGGTCGTAGGCGCGCTCCAGGTGAACCGGGGCTCCCGGCGCTCCAGGAAGGCGGTCACGCCCTCCTCCGTGTCGGTGGAGGCGAGGGCCTGCGCGGTCCAGTGGGCGTCGCGGTCGGTGCGCCCGCCGGCGTACTCCTTGGCGGCGGCCTGGGTGAGCTGGGAGCGCGCGGCCAGGGTGGCGGTGAGCGCGGCCACCCGCTTGTCCAGCTCGCCCGCCGGGAGCACCTCGTCCACTAGACCGGTGCGCAGGGCGCGCCCGGCACCGATCAACTCGGCCGAGAACAGAAGGTACTTGGCGGTGGCCGGCCCGACCAGCGAGACCAGGCGCCGGGTGGAGGAGGCCGGGTAGACGATGCCGAGCCGCGCCGGGGTCACGCCGAACAGCGCGCCCTCCTCCGCCAGCCGCAGATCGCAGGCGGCCGCGAGCTGGGCCCCGCCGCCCACGCAGTGGCCCCTGACCGCGGCGAGCGTCGGCTTGGGGAACGCGGCCAGCGCCTCCTCGGCGGCCACCGCGAGACCCTGCGCCTCGCCGGACGAACCCCGCAGCGTGGAGATGTCAGCGCCCGCGCAGAAGGTGCCGCCCTCCCCGGTGAGCACCAGCGCGCGCACCCCGGGGTCCCCGGCCAGCTCCACCAGCAGCGGGGGCAGCGCCCGCCACATCGCGGCCGTCATCGCGTTGCGCTTGGCCGGGTGGCGGATCACTACGGTGGCGACGCGGTCGGTGACGCCGTGCGACAGCTGGGAGTCCATGCGGCGGATGCTATCGGCGGGTGCCGGTCCCGGCCGGGTGAGTTAGCTCGCACCGCCCGAGGGAGAGAAGGAGAGAAGGAGAGAAGGAGAGCGAACAGGGGCGATCAAGGAGGCGGCGATGGCCAGATCCGGCGAAACCCGGGTGCGGCGGACGAAGGGCCTGAGCCGGGCCTTCAACTGGCTGGCGGTGCTCGGGGTAATCCTGGTGATCGCCGGGATCGTCGGCCTGGTCTACACGGCGGCCGCCACTCTGACCTCGATGATCCTCTTCGGCTGGCTGCTGCTGACCGGCGGCGTGGTGGGCCTGCTGCACGCGGTGCAGGCGCGCGGGACCAGCTTCTTCTGGCTCGGCGTCATCGTCGCCGCCCTGAACATCGCCGCCGGGATCGTCGTCATCCGGATACCGCACGCGGCGGCCGACGCCCTGACGATGTTCGCCGCGCTGCTGTTCCTCGCCGCGGGCCTGTTCCGGCTGGTCGGCAGCGTGGTGGTGCGCGGCCCCCAGTTCGGCTGGACCCTGCTGCTCGGCGCGTTCGACCTGCTGCTGGGCGTCCTGGTCCTGGTGAGCTGGCCCGGCAGCAGCCAGTACGTCATCGGCTGCTTCTTCTCCCTCGCCCTGCTCTTCGACGGCCTCGGCCTGATCGCCGCCGGCTACGGCGGCCGCGGGGTCGTCGGCATGATGGACGAAAGGGCCCCCGTCTGAGCTTCCCGTACAGACCTGACCAGTCCGTACAACCTGAATAGTTCCGGAACTGGACGCCGAAGTGACAGATGCGGTCATTCGCGCGACCGCGACGCACGGGTGCGGTCGGAACCGTTCGATACCCGCTGACTTGTGTTCAGTTCTCCGGGGCGGAGCCCGTTGTTACCAACACTCGACGGGTGGTGACAATCGAGCGCGAGGACGGCGACCGGACGATGGACAACCACGGGCGCGGGGGTGTGCCGCGGCCGCCGGAGGGCGCCGGGCCACTGCCCGAACCACCGCCGTACGAAGGTGTGTGGCGGTTCACCGCCCCCGCCGTGGACGCCTCGGTCCCGCAGGCGCGGCACGCCGTGCGGGATCTGCTGGCCCGTCAGGGCGTGCCGGTCGCGGACGACGTGGTGGACGGGCTGCTGCTGATCGTCTCCGAGCTGGTCACGAACGCCGTCAAGCACGCGGCGCTGCTCTCCCCGATGCTCGGGGTCGAGGTGGCCGTCGGCGCCGAGTGGGTCCGTGTCTCGGTGGAGGACAACCACCCCTACCGGCCGACCGCGCTGGAGGCCGACCACGCCCAGACCGGCGGCCGGGGCCTGCTGCTGGTGCGCGAGGTGGCACGGGAGGCGGGCGGCGCGGTCGACGTGGAGCACACGGCGAGCGGCGGCAAGGTGATCTGGGCCGCCTTGCCGCTCAAACCCACTCTCTCCGGCTGAGGGCCGGCGAGTCCGGGAGACGCTCCCGCGCGGTGCCTACCAGCCGGCGGACGACCCCGTCAGCTCCTTGATCGCCGGACGCGCCGCGTCCAGCACCGTCATGAACCACGCGGAGAACGGCTCCCGCGCGTGCCGCTCCGCCAGCTCGGCCGCCGTCACGAAGGCGGTCCCGCCGACCTCCTCCGGGTCCGGCGCGGGCGTCTGCTGCACCAGCCCGACGAAGAGGTGGTTGTACTCCTGTTCCACCAGCCCCGACGCAGGGTCCGGGTGGTTGTAGCGCACGGTGCCCGCCTGCGCCAGCAGCGAGGGCGACACCCCCAGCTCCTCG
This sequence comes from Streptomyces sp. NPDC058459, assembly GCF_042721685.1. NCBI lineage: Bacteria > Bacillati > Actinomycetota > Actinomycetes > Kitasatosporales > Streptomycetaceae > Streptomyces > Streptomyces sp. NPDC058459. The sequence goes on from NZ_JBHXLV010000215.1 coordinate 5,993, forward strand.
TACGTACGCCGCGCCGCCGCCGCGAACGGCGCCTCACCGGGGTAGGGGTGGCCGCAGCAGGTGTTCGACCAGACACCGGGGGAGTGGTACTTGCCGAGCGCCCGCTGCTGGAGCAGCAGCCGGCCCCGCTCGTCGAAGAGGAACACCGAGAACGCCCGGTGCAGCTGACCGGGCGGCTGGTGGGCGGTCAGCTTCTCCGCGGTGCCGGTCGTCACGCCGTTCTCGTCCACGAGTTCCAGCAAGATCGACTCCGCGGTGCCGTTCGACGAGCTGTGCGTCTCGGTGGTTTGTGTGATCGGCATACCCATCCTTCGCGTCGGTCTTCGCACCCCAAGTCTGCCGTACGAAACCGGCGCTCCCGGCACTTCCCGGCACGTCCGCATGTCCTGGACCCGTGAGAGTCACCCGTCCCGGACCCCCCGAGTGCCTCAGTGACAGAGCCGCGCCTCGTGCTCCGCGTGCCCGCCCGGCTCCAGCTGGAAGGTGCAGTGCTCCACGTCGAAGTGGTCGCCCAGGCAGCCCTGGAGCTCGTGCAGCATCTTCTCGTGGCCGATGGCGTTCAGCACATCCGTGCTCACCACCACGTGTACGGAGAGCACAGGCAGGCCCGAGGTGATCGTCCAGGCATGCAGATCATGCACGTCCTCCACACCGTCCAGCGCCAGGATGTGGGCCCGTACCTCAGTCATGTCGACGTCCTTGGGCGCCGCCTCCAGCAGCACGTCCAGCGTCTCGCGCAGCAGCCGCAGCGTCCTCGGCACGATCATCAGCCCGATGAGCAGCGAGGCGATCGGGTCGGCGGCCTGCCAGCCGGTGGCCAGGATCACGGCCGCCGAGATGATCACCGCCACCGAGCCCAGCGCGTCCGCGGCGACCTCCAGGAAGGCACCGCGCACGTTCAGGCTCTCCTTCTGCCCGCGCATCAGCAGCAGGAGGGAGACGGAGTTGGCCACCAGGCCGATGGCACCGAACACCACCATCAGCCCGCCCTGGGTCTCGGCGGGCCGCAGGAACCGCTCCACCGCCTCGACCAGCACATAGCCGCCCACCCCGAGCAGCAGCACACAGTTGGCGAGCGCCGCCAGGATCTCGGCGCGCGCGAAGCCGAAGGTGCGGTTGGTGCTCGGCGGCCGGGAGGCGAAGTGGATCGCCAGCAGCGCCATGACCAGCCCCACCGCGTCGGTCGCCATATGGGCGGCGTCCGCGATCAGGGCCAGGGAGTCCGCGACGAGACCGCCGACGATCTCGACCACCATGATCGTGAGCGTGATGCCCAGAGCCGCGCGCAGCCTGCCCCGGTACGCGGCCGCGGCCGTAGCCGTGGACGGCACATGGCTGTGCGCATGTGTGTGATCGTGCCCTGCCCCCATGAGGAGACCGCCCTTCAGCGCCGCGCCGGATGGCGGACCGACGCACCGGCTCACAGTCAACTACGGTCGGCGGCCACCGGGCAACGCGGCACTGAACACCGTTGTCATCTGCTCTGACCTGCGGAAACGATCAGCAGGTCAGAGCGGTGCGGCGTCTCTAGAGCTTGTGGTGGCGCTGCCAGCCCTCCCACGCCGAACCGACCATCTCCGGCACCCCGAGCCGGGCCCGCCAGCCCAGCTCGGCCGCCGCCCGCTCGGCCGAGGCCACCGCGCGCGGGGCGTCCCCCGGGCGCCGCTCCTCCACCACCGGCGCCCGCCGGTCCCCGGTCACCTCGCCGATGGCCGTGATCAGCTCCCGCACCGACACACCCTCGCCCCGGCCGATGTTCAGCGTCAGATCGCCGGTCACCGAACCCTCGGACAGCCGCCGGGCCGCCGCGAGATGCGCCTCGGCGAGATCGGTCACATGGATGTAGTCGCGGACACAGGTGCCGTCCGGCGTCGGATAGTCGGCACCGAAGATCCGGGGCGCCTCGTCACGGGTCAGCCGGTCGAAGACCATCGGGACGATGTTGAACACCCCGGTGTCCGCCAGCTCGGGCGCGGCCGCGCCCGCCACGTTGAAGTAGCGCAGGCACACCGTGGAGATGCCGTGCGCCTGCCCGGCCGCCCGGACCAGCCACTCACCGGCCAGCTTGGTCTCGCCGTACGGGTTCACCGGGGCGCACGGGGTGTCCTCGGTGATCAGGTCCACGTCCGGGTTGCCGTACACGGCCGCCGAGGAGGAGAAGACCAGCCGCCGCACGTCCGCGTCCGCGAGCGCGTCCAGCAGCGTCGCCAGGCCGCCGAGGTTCTCCCGGTAGTAGCGGACGGGCTCCGCCACCGACTCCCCGACCTGCTTGCGCGCCGCGAGATGCACCACACCGGTCACCCCGTGCTCGGCGAACACCCTCTTCAGCAGGTCACCGTCCAGCGTCGAGCCCTCGACCAGCGGCACTCCCCCGGGCAGCCGCTCGGGCACCGCCGCCGACAGGTCGTCCAGGACGACCACGTGCTCCCCGGCGTCGTTCATGGCCCGCGCCACGTGCGCCCCGATGTATCCGGCTCCGCCGGTGATCAGCCACGTCATGCTCGCAGACCCTACGCCGTCACCGCCCGGTGTCCCCGGTGTCCGGTTTCCGCGTCACCCGTCCGGGAGTGTCCGCGGGCCGGCCCCCGCGTCCCGGATGATGATCGCGGCACAGGCGGGGCAGCCCTGGTGGACCGGGCCTGAACGCCCGGTGAACGTGTACCCGGCCTCATCCGATAGCCTCTGCCGACATGCCGCCCCGGCGAGCCGCAGGCGAGGGGCGCCTCCATCACGCAGCAGACCGGCGCCGAAGTGCCGGACCCAGGGAGTGAATTCGGTTGCCGACCGCCATCGTCACCGGTCAGCCGGTCCCCGGATCGTCACTCGAAGGCGATCTGCGGTCCCTCGGCTTCGACGTGCGCACGGCCGCCGGCCCCGCCGAGGCCCGGCACCTGATCGCGGCCGCCCCCGCCGACGGGCGGGTTGCCCTGGTCGACGCCCGCTTCGTCGGCCATCCGCACGCCCTGCGCCTCGGCCTGACCGACCCCCGCTTCCCGCTCGCCGCCGTCCCCGGCGCCGTCACCGCCCAGGGCGCCGCCCGGCAGACGCTGCGCCGGGCGCTGGACGGGCAGGACGAGATCCCGCACGAGCAGGCCGAGGCGACCGCCGGCGGCACCGCGGTCGCCGTCGACAGCCTGCCCGACCGCCTGGTCACCGCCCTCGACGCCGGCGGCACCCCGGTGCACCGCCCCGAGCTGGGCAGCCTGGTCGCCGCCGTGCCCGCCGACCCGCAGGCCCGCAACGAGGCCCGGCAGGCCGTCCTCGCCGTCGACGAGGAGGACGTCCGCCTGAGGTCGGCCGTCAAGTCCCGCGACGGCTTCTTCACCACCTTCTGCGTCAGCCCCTACTCGCGCCACCTCGCCCGCTGGTGCGCCCGCCGGGGACTGACCCCCAACCAGGTCACCACCGCCTCGCTGCTCACCGCGCTCATAGCGGCGGGCTGCGCGGCCACCGGCACCCGCCCCGGCTTCGTCGCGGCCGGCCTCCTGCTGATCGCCTCCTTCGTACTGGACTGCACCGACGGCCAGCTGGCCCGGTACTCGCTCCAGTACTCCACGCTCGGCGCCTGGCTGGACGCCACCTTCGACCGGGCCAAGGAGTACGCCTACTACGCCGGACTCGCCCTCGGCGCGGCCCGTGGCGGCGACGACGTGTGGGCCCTCGCGCTCGGCGCGATGATCCTCCAGACCTGCCGGCACGTCGTGGACTTCTCCTTCAACGAGGCCAACCACGACGCCACCGCCAACACCAGCCCCACCGCCGCCCTCTCCGACAAGCTGGACAGCGTCGGGTGGACGGTCTGGGTCCGCCGCATGATCGTCCTGCCCATCGGCGAACGCTGGGCCGTGATCGCCGTCCTCACCGCGGTCACCACCCCCCGCGTCACCTTCTACGTGCTGCTGACCGGCTGCGCGCTGGCCGCCACGTACACGACGGCCGGGCGTGTGCTGCGCTCGCTGACCCGCAGGGCCCGCCGTACCGACCGGGCCGCCCGCGCGCTCGCCGACCTCGCGGACACCGGCCCGCTCGCCGCTGTCCCGGGCCGGGTGTTCAAGCGGGGCCTGCCGGGCCTCGCCGTCCCGGCCGTCGCCTTCGCCGGCGGCGCCGCCGTGGTCGCCTGCTCGGCGCTGACCGGCTTCGGGGGCGGGCTCGCCGTCGCCGGCGCGGTGCTCTACGTCCTCACCTCGGCGCTCGCCACCGCCCGGCCGCTCAAGGGCTCGCTGGACTGGCTGGTCCCGCCGTTCTTCCGCGCCGCCGAGTACGGCACGGTGCTCGCGCTGGCCGCCCGCGCCGACGTCCACGGCGCCCTTCCGGCGGCGTTCGGGCTGGTCGCGGCGGTCGCCTACCATCACTACGACACGGTGTACCGCATCCGCGGGGACGCCGGAGCGCCGCCCGCCTGGCTGGTACGCGCCATCGGGGGGCAGGAGGGGCGCACGCTGCTCGTCACCGTGCTCGCGGCGCTGCTGACCGCCTCCCGGTTCACCGTCGCGCTCACGGTCATCGCCGTGTGCGTCGCTCTGCTGGTGCTCGTCGAGAGCATCCGCTTCTGGGTGTCCGCTGGGGCGCCCGCCGTCCACGACGAAGGAGAAACCGCATGATCGGCCTCGTGCTGGCGGCCGGCGCCGGACGGCGTCTGCGCCCCTACACCGACACGCTGCCCAAGGCCCTGGTGCCGGTGGGCCCGGAGGGCGACGAGGAGTCGCTCACCGTGCTGGACCTCACCCTCGGCAATTTCGCCGAGGTGGGTCTCACCGAGGTCGGTGTGATCGTCGGCTACCGCAAGGAGGCCGTGTACGAGCGCCGGGCCGCGCTGGAGGCCAAGTACGG
>NZ_JBHXLV010000216.1:0-10774 GCF_042721685.1 Streptomyces sp. NPDC058459
GTCGAAGACCTGCTCGGCGACGAACGGGTAGTTCGGCGCCTCGACGTAGCCGGCGCCGGCCAGGGCCCGGCCGGTCCGGCGGTGCAGCCGCTGACGGTGGGTCAGACCGCGTCCGGAGGTGGGCCTTGGCAGCGTGGAGGGCAGGTTCTCGTAGCCCTCCAGCCGGATGACCTCCTCGGCGAGGTCGTTGGCCTCGGTGAGGTCGGGCCGCCAGGACGGGACGGTGACGATCAGCTCGTCCTTCCCGCCCGTCGCCCGACCACCACCCCCCGACGACGCGTTCCACGCGGCGGAATTTCCATAAACGTCGCAGCCGATCTCCTGGAGGCGGCGGACGACGATCTCGCGGCCGTAGGTGACGCCCGCGACCTTGTCCGGGTGGTCGGCCGGGACGGCGATCGTGCGCGGCGCGGACGGCGCGATGATCTCCGTGACGCCGGCCTCGGCGGTGCCGCCCGCGAGCAGCACCAGCAGGTCCACGGTGCGCTGCGCGGCAGCGGCGGCGGCTTCGGGGTCGACGCCCCGCTCGAAGCGGCGGGACGCCTCCGAGGACAGCTTGTGCCGGCGGGCCGTCCGCGCGACGGAGACGGCGTTGAAGTGGGCCGCCTCCACCACGACGTCGGAGGTGGAGCGCTCGGTGTCGTCGTGGTCGGCGATCTCCGTGTTCGCGCCGCCCATGACACCGGCCAGGCCGATCGGGCCGCGCTCGTCGGTGATGACGAGATCCTCGGCGTGCAGCGTGCGCTCGACCCCGTCAAGGGTGCGCAGCCTCTCGCCCTCCTCGGCGCGGCGGACCCCGATGGCGCCCTGGACCGAGGTGCGGTCGTAGGCGTGCAGGGGCTGGCCCAGCTCCATCATCACGTAGTTGGTGACGTCCACGGCCAGCGAGACCGGGCGCATGCCGACCTTCTGCAGCCGGCGGCTCAGCCAGATCGGGGACCGCGCCTCGGGGCTCAGCCCGGTGACGGTGCGGGCGGTGAAACGGTCGCAGCCCATCGGGTCGGCGACCTTCACCGGGTAGCCGTACGCGTTCGGCGCGGGGACGTCGATGAGGGCCGGGTCGCGCAGCGGCAGGCCGTAGGCGATGGCGGTCTCCCGGGCGACACCGCGGATGGACAGGCAGTCGCCGCGGTTGGCGGTGACGGCGATGTCCAGGACCTCGTCGACCAGCTCCAGCAGCTCGATGGCGTCCTTGCCGGTCTCGGTCTCCGGCGGCAGCACGATGATGCCGTGCGTGCCGTCGTCGCCCATGCCCAGCTCGTCGGCGGAGCAGATCATGCCGTGCGAGGTCTTGCCGTACGTCTTGCGGGCGGCGATGGCGAAGCCGCCCGGCAGGGTGGCGCCGGGCAGGACCACGACGACCTTGTCGCCGACGGAGAAGTTGCGGGCACCGCAGACGATCTCCTGCGGCTCACCGGTGCCTCCCCCGGAGCCGGGAGCCCGGGAGGTGCCCCCAGCGGTGCCGACGTCGACCGTGCAGAAGCGGACCGGCTTCTTGAAGCCCTCCAGCTCCTCGATGGTCAGCACCTGACCGACGACGAGCGGGCCCTCGATGCCGGCGCCGAGCTGCTCGACGGTCTCGACCTCCAGGCCCGCCGAGATGAGCTTGGCCTGGACGTCACGGCCGGTTTCGGTCGCCGGCAGGTCGACGTACTCCCGCAGCCAGGAAAGCGGGACCCGCATCAGATCTCCATCCCGAACGGCCGGGTGAACCGGACGTCACCCTCGACCATGTCTCGCATGTCTTCCACGTTGTGGCGGAACATCAGCATCCGCTCGATGCCGAACCCGAAGGCGAACCCGCTGTACTTCTCCGGGTCGACGCCGCAGGCGGTCAGCACCTTGGGGTTGACCATGCCGCAGCCGCCCAGCTCGATCCAGCCCTCGCTGGAGCAGGTGCGGCAGGGGCGGTCGGGGTTGCCGACGGACTCGCCCTTGCAGACGTAGCAGAGCATGTCCATCTCGGCGGACGGCTCGGTGAACGGGAAGAAGTTGGGCCGCAGCCGGGTCTTCATGCCGGGACCGAACAGCGACTGGACCATGTGGTCCAGGGTGCCCTTGAGGTCGGCCATGGTCAGGCCCTCGTCCACGGCGAGCAGCTCGACCTGGTGGAAGACGGGGGTGTGCGTGGCGTCCAACTCGTCGGTGCGGTACACGCGGCCGGGGCAGATCACGTAGACCGGCGCCTCGCGGTTCAGCAGGGAGCGGATCTGCACGGGCGAGGTGTGGGTGCGCAGCACGACGCCGGAGTCGGTGCCGCCGTTCTCACCGCGCACGAAGAAGGTGTCGGCCTCGCCGCGCGCCGGGTGGTCCGGGCCGATGTTGAGCGCGTCGAAGTTGAACCACTCGGCCTCCGCCTCGGGGCCCTCGGCGACCTCGTAGCCCATGGCCACGAAGACGTCCTCGATGCGCTCGGACAGCGTGGTCAGCGGGTGGCGGGCACCGGCAGGGACGCGGTCGTAGGGCAGGGTGACGTCGACGTCCTCCTCGACCAGCACGCGCGCGTCACGCTCGGCCTCCAGCTCGGCCTGGCGGCCGGCCAGCGCCTTGTTGACCGCGCCGCGGGCCGTGCCGACACGCTTGCCGGCGTCGGCCTTGGCGTGCGGGGGCAGGGCGCCGATCTCGCGGTTGGCGAGGGACAGCGGGGAGGCCGGGCCGGTGTGGGCGACCTTGGCCTCGTGGAGCGCGTCGAGCGAGTCCGCGGCACCGAGGGCGGCGAGCGCCTCGTCCCGCATACGCTCGATCACTTCCGGTTTCAACGCCTCGACCTCGACAGGGTCGTACGACTTATTCGGTGCCGACATCTCTTCCCGTGCTTCCGATTGGCTGACTGGCGGTCCCCGTCACCGACTCGGGCCGTATGCGGGACACGAAGGTGCCAAATGCCGAGTCTAACGGGGTGGCGATGGACGAACGGCCCGCGGGAGCCTCAGGCCAGATAGGCCGGGGCGCTTACGGGCAACGTAAATCGGAACCGCGCGCCGCCGCCGGGGGCGCGGCCGACCGTGATGGTGCCGCCGTGGGCCTCGACGATGCCCTTGACGATGTAGAGCCCGAGGCCGGTGCCGCCGCGCTTGCTGCCCCGCCAGAAGCGGGTGAAGACGCGGTTCATGGACTCCTCCGGGATGCCGGGCCCCTCGTCGCTCACCGTGACCGACGTGCCTGTCTCCTCGCCCTCGCGCGGTGACGGGGCGGGCGTGACGTCGATCGTGACAGTTCCGGCGCCGTGGCGCACCGCGTTTTCCAGCAGGTTGCTGAGCACCTGGTCGACCTTGTCGGGGTCGGCCCACAGCGCGGGCAGCGGGTGCTCGACGCGGAGCAGGAAGCGGTCGGCGGGCTGGCCGGCGGCGACATGGGCCTGGATGTGACGGCCGACGGCGGCCGCTGTGTCGACGGGCTGGCGGCGCACCTCCAGGCGGCCGCTGTCGATGCGGGAGATGTCGAGGAGTTCGGCGATCAGCCGGGTGACCCGGTCGGCGTCGGCGTCGACGGTCTCCAGCATCAGCCGCTTCTGCTCGTCGGTGAACCGCTCCCACTTGGCCAGCAGGGTGGCGGTGAAGCCCTTGACGGAGGTGAGCGGGGAGCGCAGCTCGTGGGCGACGGTGGCGATGAGCTCCGCGTGGCTGCGCTCGGTGCGGCGGCGGGCCTCGGTGTCCCGGAGGGTGACGACGAGCCGGTGCAGCGGGCCGAGGGGTTCGTCACGCACATAGCGGGCGGCGACCAGGACCTCCCGGCCACCGGGCAGCAGCAGGTTCCGCTCGGGCTGCCGGACCCGGATGGCGAGACCGCCGTAGGGGTCGGTGAGCTGCCACCAGCGGCGGCCTTCGAGATCCTCCAGCGGGAGCGCCTTCTCCAGCGGCCGGCCGAGCGCCTCGGCGGGGCTGACGGCGGTGATCCGGGCGGCGGCGGCGTTGAACCGTACGACCCGCCCGTGCTTGTCGGCGACGACGAGGCCGTCGGGCAGCTGGTCGGGGTCGATCGCGTCGGCGGGGAGCGCGCGCGTGTCGCGTCCGTACGGCGCGGTGCTGGTGCCGGCCACAGTCATCCCCGTACCCCACCTCTCAGCCCGCGCAGGGCCCCGAGTGGGTCACCCTACTAGCTCCGGGGGGCGGAACGGCAGCCTCCGGGAGCGCGCTGGGCGCGGGCCGACGCGTAGAGACATACGGCCGCGGCGGTCGCGAGGTTCAGGCTCTCGGCCTTGCCGTGGATGGGGACGCCGACCACGGCGTCGGCGAGGGCGCGGGTCTCCGCCGGCAGCCCCCACGCCTCGTTGCCGAACACCCAGGCGGTGGGGTCACCCATGGCGCCCTTGTCCAGCTCCTCGTCGAGGTCGCGGTCCCCGGCGCCGTCGGCGGCCAGGATGCGCACCCCGGCGTCCTTCAGACCCTGGACCGCCTGCTCGACGGGCACGCCCGTGGCGACGGGAAGGTGGAACAGCGAGCCCACGGAGGCACGTACGGCCTTGGGGTTGTACAGGTCGACGGAGGCGTCGGTGAGGATCACCGCGTCGGCGCCGGCGGCGTCGGCGCAGCGCAGCACGGTGCCCGCGTTGCCGGGGTCGCGGACGTGGGCGAGCACGGCGACCAGCCGGGGGCGGGCGGCGAGGATCTCCTCGAAGGGGGTGTCCAGGAACCGGCAGACCCCGACGACACCCTGCGGGGTGACGGTGGTGGAGATGTCGGCGATGACGTCCTCGTCGGCGAGGTGCACCCGGGCGCCCGCGGCACGGGCCTGGGCGATGATGTCGGCGTACCGCTCCGCGGCCTCGACGGTGGCGAACAGCTCCGCCAGCGTCGGCTCTCCCCCGGCCCGGTGCCCGGCGGCCTCCCGCACGGCCTGTGGCCCCTCCGCGAGGAACAGCCGCTCCTTACCCCGGAAGTTCCGCCTCCCGAGCCGCCGCGCGGCACTGACCCGGGCGGACCGGGGAGAGATCGGCTCAGGGATCGACTCAGGGTTGCCGGAGCCCATGTTCCTTATCACCTTCGACGCAGATCCCAACGCTCAGCGGGGGTTTTCGGGGGCAGCACAGCAGGACCCGCAAGCCGGACAGCATGCGGGTCCTGAAGTCGACCGGCTCAGGGCCGGCGCGGCGTCACGCGGCCTTGGGCGCGTTCACGTCCGCCGGCAGCGCCTTCTGGGCGGCCTCGACGAGCGCGGCGAACGCACCGGCGTCGTTGACGGCCAGCTCGGCCAGGATCTTGCGGTCGACCTCGATGTTCGCGGCCTTCAGACCCTGGATGAAGCGGTTGTAGGTGATGCCGTTGGCGCGGGCAGCGGCGTTGATGCGCTGGATCCACAGCTGACGGAAGTCGCCCTTGCGCTTCTTGCGGTCGTTGTAGTTGTAGACCAGGGAGTGGGTGACCTGCTCCTTGGCCTTGCGGTACAGGCGCGAACGCTGACCACGGTAGCCGGAGGCCTGCTCGAGGATCGCCCGGCGCTTCTTGTGGGCGTTGACTGCCCGCTTGACGCGTGCCACTTGTTTGACTCCTTGTAGCGGGGCCGTGGAGTGGACTCAGACTCACACGACCCGGAAACGAATGGGTCCCGGTGAAGACGTACGGCGCTCGGTGCGAGCGCCGCTCACGTCACTTGCCGAGAAGCTTCTTGATCTTCGCGGCGTCGCCCGGGGCCATCTCGGCGGTGCCGGTGAGGCGGCGCGTCACGCGCGAGGACTTGTGCTCGAGCAGGTGGCGCTTGCCGGCGCGCTCGCGGAGCACCTTGCCGGAGCCGGTGATCTTGAAGCGCTTGCTGGCACCGCTGTGCGACTTGTTCTTCGGCATAGCGCCGTTATCTCCTCGTCGATGGCGCTCCGGTGCCCGGTCGTGAAACCGGGCACGGTGGAGCGTCGCTCTTTGATCGGTTGGTTCCGTCGGGACTCGCGTCCCTCGGGATCACGCCTCGGCGGGAGCCTCGGCAGGGGCCTCGGCGGGCACCTCGGTGTCCACGTCCTCGGCGCCGTCGGCCTCCGCGGCGTTCTGCGAGCGGCCGGGGTTGGCCTTCGCGTCGGCCTTGCGGGCCTCCTGCGCCTGGCGGGCCTCGGCCATCGCCTCGGTCTTCTTCTTGTGCGGACCGAGAACCATGATCATGTTTCGGCCGTCCTGCTTCGGGTTCGATTCGACGAAACCGAGGTCCTGGACGTCCTCCGCGAGGCGCTGGAGCAGTCGGTAGCCCAGCTCGGGGCGGGACTGCTCACGGCCACGGAACATGATCGTGATCTTGACCTTGTCGCCCTGCTTGAGGAACCGGACGACGTGACCCTTCTTGGTGTCGTAGTCGTGCGGGTCGATCTTCGGCCGGAGCTTCATCTCCTTGATGACCGTGTGCGCCTGGTTCTTGCGCGCCTCACGGGCCTTCATGGCCGACTCGTACTTGAACTTCCCGTAGTCCATGAGCTTGCACACGGGCGGACGGGCGTTCGCCGCGACCTCGACCAGGTCCAGGTCGTACTCCTGTGCGAGCTCCAGTGCCTTGGCCAGGGGGACGATGCCCACCTGCTCGCCACTGGGACCGACAAGTCGCACCTCGGGAACGCGAATCCGGTCGTTGATGCGGGGCTCGGCGCTGATGGATCCTCCTCGGTAGCACCACACGGCGGTCTGGCGGACAGCCGCGTAACGTCTTTATCAGTAAGACCTAACCGCGCCGAAGCACAAAAAATGCCCCGGCCGATCACAGGCGGGGCTCCTCGAACTACCGGAACACCGCCGCGATGATCGCGGGGCGCGCTGTCGGACGGAGTCCGCCGCATCGGCGACGGTGACCGTCTGACCGGTGACCCGCCGCCCGTGAGGGTGGTCGGGTGGGAGTTCGAAGCCTCCACTTGTGGGCCGGAGTGCTCGCCGCGGGGCGTGCTCGTCCGGCCGGTCGTCACACAAGGTTAGCAGCTCCGGGGAGGAAGGACCAACCGGGACCGCCGGGCGCCCGGCGGGGACCGGCGCCTATCGTGTGGGGTATGAGTGAGACCTCCCCTGAGACCCCCGACTTCGACGCCATGACCCGCGACATCGCCGAGGTCCCCGCCGTCGAGGTGATCGTGACGGTCGCCGTCAATCTGATGAGCGCCGCCGCCGTGAAGCTCGGGCTGAGCGAGGAGGGCGAGAAGTACAAGGACCTGGACGAGGCCCGCAAGCTGATCACCGCGCTCGCCGGTCTGATGGACGCGAGCACGACCGAGATCAGCTCCTTCCACGCGGCCCCGCTGCGCGACGGCCTGAAGTCGCTCCAGCTGGCCTTCCGCGAGGCGTCCCTCGTCCCGGACGAGCCGGGCCACGGCCCCGGCGAAAAGTACACGGGAGCGGTCTACGGCTAGTGCGACCTGCCGCTCGGCCAGTTTCTGCTGGATGGGCGCGGTGGCCTCGACGTCGGGAACCGTCGCCAGGGTGGTGTGCACATCAGTGATCAGCCGCAACACGCTATTACCGGCTTCGGCTTCGGTGGGAGTAGTCGCGGCCCGGGGCGACGATTCGGCAGGTCGCTGCCGATCTGGGGATCAATCCCGAGACCCCGCGGAACTGGGTCAGGGCAGCCGGAGCGAGCCGACCGCGAGGACGCCGCACGGAGGCACCGGCCGAGCCGCCCACCCCGTTGGAGGCGGAGAACGCGGCCCTGCGCAAGAAGGTCCGCGAGCTGGAAGAAGAGCGGGAGATCCTGCGGAAGGCGGCCAAGTATTTCGCCGGGGAGACGCGCTGGTGAACCGCTTCCAGTTCGTCGCCGACCACCAGCACCGTTACGGCGTGAAGCGGCTGTGCACCATCCTCGGCATCGCCCGCTCCAGCTACTACCACTGGCGCGCGACCGCCGCGGACCGGGCTGCCCGGCGGGCGTCCGACGCTCGTCTTGCTGCTCGGATACGGGTTGTGCACCGCGGGTCGGACGGCACCTACGGCGTCCCCAGGATCACCGCCGAGCTTCGCGAGGAGGGCGAGCGGGTCAACCACAAGCGGATCGCACGCGTGATGCGGAGCACCCATCTCGCGGCAGTCCGGCTGCGTCGCCGGCACCGCACCACCATCGCGGACCCGGCCGCTGCGAAGGCCCCGGTCCTGATCGGCCGCGACTTCACCGCCACGACGGTGAACACGAAGTACGTCGGCGACATCACCTATCTACCGCTGACCGGCGGCAAGTTCCGCTATCTGGCCACGGTCATCGATCTCGCCTCCCGGCGCCTGGCCGGCCGGGCGATCGCCGATCACATGCGCGCCGACCTTGTCATCGACGCCCTGCACGCGGCCGAACGGACCCGCGGCACCCTCGCCGGCGCCGCCTTCCACAGCGACCACGGGGCCCCATACTGCAGCCGGGCCTTTGCCGATGCCTGCCACGCGGCCGGCGTCACCCACTCCATGAGCGCGGTCGGCTCCAGCGCGGACAACGCACTCGCCGAGTCGTTCAACGCGACCTGCAAACGCGAGACCCTCCAAGGCCGCCGAGCCTGGGACACCGCACACGAGGCCCACCTCGACCTCTTCCGCCGGCTGCACCGCTACAACACCATCCGACGCCACTCCAGCCTCGGACATCGCAGCCCCATCGCCTACGAACGAGCATCCCGAACAACATCAACTACGCTGACACCAGCCGCATGACCCGTGTCCAGAATCCCGGGTCAAGGCCCCCTCACGCGCCAAGGATTCCTCACCAACCCGGACGAGACCGCTACCAGAAACGGACTTAACGCCCGCTGAGGCGTAGTTGACTCCGGCCGGCAGGGTGCCTGCCTCGGGGTCCGTCAGGTGGAACCTGTGGACGTCGCCCCGTTCGGAGCGGTGGTCGTCGTGTGGGTCGTGACAGGCCTGTGCTGGTGTCAGCACCTTTCGCTTTTCTTTCACATGGCCATTACGAGTCACACGTTGATCACATCCGGCCAATCGTTGCCTGATCAAGTGCTGGCCCGTGATCGAACCGTTTAGATCACTTCATCCGCCCCATGGTCATCGGAACCACCGAGGAACAACGCAGGAGGCGGACCAGGAAAAAGGAGGGCATACTCGTGGGGATCAAACGGAGGACGATCTTCGTCATAGGTGCTGCGTGCGCTGCTCTGGTCGCGGGTACCACCGCTGTCCAGGCAGCCTTGACCGACAACATGTACCCGACCGGCAATTACAGCCCCCCTTGCCGTGACGGCGAGATGGGCGACACGTTCTGCCAGACCGATAACAAGGGGCTGACGGTCTACCGGGAGGGCAGCCTGACTTCGGGCGAGAAGAACACCATCGCCCGAGCCGTGAAGGACTACTACGGTCCGACCGACCTGGTGGTGAAAATCGAGTCCTCGGGCGTATACCGGGGCGACTCCGAGACAGACGTCATCTACAAGGCGAAGACCCTGGCGCGAGGGAAGATCGGCATCACCTGGTGCGACGACGCCGTCACGTCCCGCAAGTGCGACCAGCACTACGTCGCCTTCAACAAGGACCATACCGGCATCGGCTCCGTCAACAAGTCGGACGCCTGCCATGAGACCGGTCACGCCGTCGGCCTGACGCACGGGCCCAACGCCAGTCCCGCTCTGGGTCTGTACGACGACCGCCTTGGCTGCATGTCCTACAACGACGTCTACCGGCTCGGAGCGAACAACAAAGAGAACATCAACTCGACCTACTAGACCCGACCAGGAACGCAGGGGGAATTCCGTGGCAATCTCCACCAGAGGGAAAAGCACTGCAGCTGCGCTCGGCGCAGCCATGGCCGCATCCTTGGTAGGTGCGGTCATGCTCGGCCCGTTCGGCGGTGCCTCGCACGCAGAAGCCGCCAGCAGCGGACGTAACGACGTGATCATCGCCGAGTCGAAGGACGGCATCCCGTCCGCCACCGCGACCGACTGGGTGTCGTACGGGGACCAGGCGGCCGTCGTTCACGTGACGGCCGAGCACGAGGGCGCTGCGGACAGCGAGGAGGTCGCGGCCGGCGAGGGGTACCTGTCCCGGACCGTAGATCTGCAGGTGAAGGAACGGGTGTGGTCGCGTTCCGGCGCCACCGCCCTGCCCGCCGCCCTGACGATCGTCGCCGACGGCTGGTCGTTCAAGGGAGACGCCAAGACCCGTGTGGGCTCGGCCGAGGCCTCTCGGCTGGAGGTCGGGCACGACTACCTGGTCGCGCTCGCGCACTACGCCGACGGCGAGTGGGCGACCATCGGCACCGGCGCCATCCTGCCGTACGACGGCGGCGAGGTGGGACAGGGCGAGTACGAGGGTTCGACAGTGACCGCAGCCGCCTACCGCGCCAAGATGCAGGCGAAGCTGGTCTCGGGCGCGGAAGAGCCGCTCGCCTACCGGGCCGGCACCAGCGCCGCTTCCAGCGTCAAGACGTTCCTGACGGGCGCGACGCCGGACGCCACTGCCGCCGCGAACTACAACCTCGACGCGGCGGCCCGGGCCAAGTGGGTCGCCAAGGCCGCGGCGGCGGCAGCGGCGGCCGCAGACACCTTCTGCGGGGTGGCGGCCCCGCTCGCCACCGACGCCGGGAGCACGTACACCCGAGGGGAACTGGCCGACCTCGTCACAGACCTCGCAGGCCTCACGGACAACTTCGGGGACAAGGCGCGGCTGACTTCCTTCGCGGTGCAGTTGAATGCGAGCGCGGACCCGGCGACCTGGGGATGGCGCGGGACCAGCGTGCTCAGCATCGAACGTGCCTGCTCCATTGACGTCGATCTCCTGCCCAACGATGTCGAAGAAGCGGAGTGAGCGCACGCGGTGAGAACACGCTGATTGCCGCGAAGTGAGCACGACGAAACGGCTTCGGTGGGTCCGAATGCTCGGACCCACCG
>NZ_JBHXLV010000217.1:0-10715 GCF_042721685.1 Streptomyces sp. NPDC058459
GTGTACGCCCCCGGCGCGCCTCGCACGCGCCCCGCAGGGGCCAGGCGCGCGAGACCCCGACGAGAGCCGGGGTGCCGGTCTCGTCGGGGTCTCGTCGTCGTCCAGCGGGCGCCGAGGGATCAGGCGCCGCTCTCCCGCAGCATGTCCTCGCGCTCGACGAGCTTCACGCGCTCGCGCCCGTGCGGCTCACCGAGGGCGCGCTCGGCGGCGTCCAGCTTGTACCAGCCGTCCCAGGTGGTGAAGCGCACCTCCCGGCCGGTCAGGAACGCGTACACGGCCTCCGGGTCGGGCGAGGTCGGCGTGTGCAGCCGGCCGGCGGCGTGGTCGGCCAGCAGATTGGCCACCGTCTCGTTGGCGTCGCCCTTGGTGTGGCCGATCAGACCGACCGGCCCGCGCCTGATCCACCCCGTGACGTACGTGGACGCCAGATGGGCACCGCCCTCCTCGACGACCCGGCCGCCCTCGTCCGGGACGGTGCCCGTCTCGAGGTCCCAGGGCAGCTTGGGCAGCTTCTCGGAGAGGTAGCCGACCGCGCGGTAGACGGACTGGACGTCCCAGTCCTTGAACTCGCCGGTGCCCTGGACGTTGCCGGTGCCGTCCAGGGCGGTGCGCTCGGTGCGCAGACCGACGACCTTGCCGTCCTCGCCGAGGATCTCCGCCGGGGACTCGAAGAAGTGCAGGAAGAGCTTGTGCGGGCGGTCGCCGACATCGCGGATCGCCCAGTTCTCCAGTGTCTTGGCGACCATGTCGGACTGCTTGTTGCCGCGCCGGGTCTCGATGGAGCCCGCGTCGTAGTCGATGTCCTCGGGGTCGACGATGACCTCGATGTTGGGGGAGTGGTCCAGCTCGCGCAGCTCCATCGGGCTGAACTTCGCCTGCGCGGGGCCACGGCGGCCGAAGACGTGGACCTCCAGGGCCCTGTTGGCCTTCAGACCGTCGTAGACGTTCTGCGGGATCTCCGTCGGCAGCAGCTCGTCCGCCGTCTTGGCGAGGACGCGGGCCACGTCCAGGGCGACGTTGCCGACGCCGAGGACGGCGACCTTCTCGGCCTCAAGCGGCCAGGTGCGCGGCACGTCGGGGTGGCCGTCGTACCAGGACACGAAGTCCGCCGCGCCGTAGGAGCCGTCCAGGTCGAGGCCGGGGATCGACATGTCCCGGTCGGCCATCGCGCCGGTGGAGAAGATCACCGCGTCGTAGAAGGCGCGCAGGTCGTCCAGGTCGATGTCGCGCGGGTAGTCGACATTGCCGAACAGACGGATCTGCGGCTTGTCGAGCACCTGGTGGAGGGCGGTGATGATGCCCTTGATACGCGGGTGGTCGGGCGCCACGCCGTAGCGGATCAGGCCGAACGGGGCGGGCATCCGCTCGAAGAGGTCGATGGACACGCCGGGGTCGGCGGCCGTCTCGGACTTCAGCAGGGCGTCGGCGGCGTAGATCCCGGCGGGGCCGGCTCCGACGATGGCTACCCGCAGGGGGCGCGGCATGATCAGGTTCCCTTCGAGTGTGGACAGGCGACTCGATCGGAAAGCCTAAGCTAAGGCAGCCCTAAGTTAGTACGCGGGTCCGGTCTATGGACTCATAAGCAGGTTTTATGGGTGGCTCGCCCTTAGTCAGGCGGGCCTGATCACCCGGTGGATGGCTGCCTCCCCGGCGCCGTACACCGACTCCTCGCGGATGGTCGCGCCCGGCCCCGGCGCGTGGATCATCGTGCCGTTGCCGACGTACAGGCCCACATGCCGGCCGTCCTCGAAGAACAGCACCAGGTCACCGGGGAGCGCCGCGGCGAGCGTCACCTCGGTCCCGGCCACCGCCTGCTCGTGCGCGGCCCTCGGCAGTTCGACCCCGGCCACCCGCCACGCACCCTGGGTGAGGCTGGAGCAGTCGAACGAGTCGGGCCCGGTGGCACCCCAGACGCAGGGCTTGCCCACCTGTGCGGCGGCGAAGGCGATGGCCTTGGCGGCGCGGACCACATGCGCGGACTCGGAGGCGGGCCGGGGGGTGGGGAAGGTGCCGGTGCCGAAGGCGGGGGGCTGGGGGGTGGCGGGCCGGGGGGCGGGGATCGCGCCGGTTTCGTACACCGGAGCCGGAGCCGGAGCCGGAGCCGGAGCCGGAGCGGCAGCCGGAACAGGCGGGGCCGGCGAGGGGGCGGGCTGGAAGGCGGGTGCCGCCGGGAACGCACCCGTTTCGTACGTCGGGGTCGTGGCCGGGGCCGGGGTCGCCTCGGCCATCGGAGGCAGGGCCGGGTACGCCCCGGTGTCGTACATCGGGGCGAGGGCGGCCATCGCCGGGTACGCCCCGGTGTCGTACGTGACCGGCGGCGCGGCCGGGTAGGCGAAGACGCTGGTGTCCACGGCGGGCAGTGTGCCGGTGTCGGTCTGCGGCGCCGGGGCCAGATAGCTCAGGCCGCCGGTGTCCGTCAGCGGGCCGGGGACCGGGTACGTCAGCGAGCCCGTGTCGCCCAGCGCGTCCGGCATGGGGTACGTCAGCGGGCCGGTGTCCGCGACGGCGGGCGGCGGTGCGGTCCACTGGCCCGTCGCGCCGGCCGGTGCCTGCGCCGCGCCGGAGCTGGCGATCTCCGGCGCGGCAGTCTGAGCGGCGCCCGGTGCGGGGGCCTGCGGGGTGCCGCCTCCCCACGCCTGCGCGGGAGCGGCGTTCCAGGCGTGACGGGACAGCATGTCCCGGGCGGAGGTGAGCTTGCGGCGGTTGCCCGCCTTGAGGTCGGCGGGGGAGGTGCGCGCCGGCCCGGCGGGCGCGGTCGGCAGCACTCCGGGAGCACCGCCGGGCGGTACCGGTGTGAGGACGCTCAGGCTGTCCGGCAGGCCCGGAACCCCGACCACGGGCAGCGGTGCAGCCAACTCGGCTATGACCGGCGAGAGTTGAGCGATCGGTGCGGCGGGCAGCGCGGCCATGGGCGTCACCGGAGGAAGTGCGGTCGCCGTAACCGCCTCCAGTGCCGGGATGGACGGGCCGCCCGTCAGCTCGGCCACCGGACGCTGCGAAGGGCCGGCGGGCAGCGCGGGGGCCTCCGCCTCACCGCCGGGCAGGCCCAGCTCGGCCGCGGTCCAAGTGCGCTCCACGACAGGGACGTTGTCGAGCGTCCGGCCGACGGGAAGGGTCGCGGGCACAACCGGGCCCGCCTTGGTGCGGGCCGCGTCGAACCACTGCTGGGTGACGGTGTCGAGTGCCGGGTCCGGGCGGCCGGCGGACCGCTTGGCAAGGGGGACACCCCGCTTCCGGCTGGCCGCCGCCATCGCGCGGGTCGCGTTGTAGTTGCCCGTCGCGGTCTCGGCCCGTGCGTAGAGGGAGTCGATCCGCTGCCGAACCTCTTCGTGACTCTCCGGCGCCATGGGAGACGACTCCTTCCTCGCCCCGCGCGGGGCAGTTGGGCCGGCGCGCCCGGAAGTCGGTCGAATGTCCCGTACCGGACGCCGCTGCGGACTCACTGGAACGGTGGAGCCGGGCGGCCTGCGGTCAACCTAGCCAACTTGTGTCACTCGTGTGAAGGTCGTCGGGTGGAATGTCCGATACGTATTTGTGATGTTCGCCGCCATGTTCGGATGGGCACACTAGGCACCCGCGTCGCCAACTGCGACATACAGGTGCGTCCTTGGCCTTGAGCGGCTCATGTGGCCCGGTTTTCGCGAGAGTTCGCCATGAAATCCGGGCCGGGGTGAACACGTCGACGCCGTCCCGCGTATGGGTGTGGGGCGCCACATGCCCCCACCGACCACGACTCGCAGGGGACGATCTTGGAACCGAACAGGCGCAGGCGCCCGACCGGCGCACGACGCGTGACCCTCGCCGCGGTCGCGTTGATGCTGGGCGGCGGCGGCCTCGTCGCGGCCAACGTCTACGCGTCGGCCAGCGAAGGCGGCTGGGGCGGAGGGGGCTCCGGCGACGCGACGAACGCAACTCTCAGGTCGGCCGGGATGGCGACCATCGACTGCCCCGACGTGGGCACCCGGCTGACCGACGTACCGGAGGCGGCCCGCGCGGACGTCGACCGTGAACTGGCCCAGCTGGACCAGCAGATCGCCGAGGCGTACCAGCGGCTCCAGCAGTCGGCCGACGCGCTCCGGCAGGACCCGGAAGCCGCCGACAACTCGGTGATGAACCCGCTGAAGGACAAGCGGACCGCGACCCTCGGCCGGATCGCCGACGCCATCGGCCGCGCCGGGAACCGGCCCGACAAGCTCGACGAACTCGCCCCCTGCGCCCTGCGCCCCGCAGAGGCCGCCCCCGGCGGTGAGCAGCAGGGTTCGGCCGCGCCTTCGCAGAGCGCGGGCGCCGATCAGGGCCAGGGCCAGGGGCAGGGGCAGAACGGTGCGACCGGGCAGGGTGGCAACGGGCCCGTCGCCGCCGACTACGCGGACATCAAGTCCGTACAGCCCAACGCCCCCAAGGCGCCCCCCGGCGGCACCTTCCGCACCGAGTGCGGCGTCAACGAGAACGGCCTGTTCAACTCGGACAACGTGATCGTGGCCCCCGGTGTCTCCAATGGAGCCCACCACTTCCACGACTACGTCGGCAACCAGTCCAACACCGCCTTCGCCAGCGACCAGGATCTCGCCGACGCCAAGACCAGCTGCGCCGACCAGGGCGACAAGTCCACCTACTACTGGCCGGTGCTGCGCCTGCAGAACGGCAAGCAGGAGCGGGACGCCGGGGCACCGGGCGGCGGCACCGAGGGCAACGCCGGGCAGATCGTCACGCCCAAGGAGGTCACCCTGACCTTCGTCGGCAGCCCGAGCGGCAAGGTCACCGAGATGCCGCGGCTGCTGCGCGTCATCACCGGCGACGCCAAGGCGTTCGTCAACGGCCCCGCCAACGCCAACGCCTCTTGGAGCTGCACCGGGTTCGAGGACCGGCAGTTGAAGGACAAGTACCCGCTGTGCCCGTCCGGCAGCGACGTGGTGCGCAGCTTCCACTTCCAGAGCTGCTGGGACGGCCGTAACGCCGACAGCGCCAACCACCGCACCCACGTGGCCTTCGCCGACGCCCAGGGCAACTGCCCCGCGGGCTTCAAGGCCATCCCGCAGCTGGTCCAGCGGATCGTCTACGACGTGGACGCGCCGAGCCTGGCCGACGGCGGCAAGGGCACCCCGCTCTTCGCGGTCGACTCCTTCCCGGAGCAGCAGCACAAGCCGGTCACCGACCACGGCGACTTCATCAACGTCTTCGACGACAACCTGATGCGCACCATGGTCGACTGCATCAACTCCAACCGGAACTGCGGCCCTGGCGACGACGGCAAGGGCGGCGGCAAGGACGACGACGGCAAGGGCGACGACGGCAAGGGCGACGGCGGTAACGGCGACGGTGGCGGCGGCCAGGGCGAGGAGCCCGGCGGCCAGGACACCGCCGAGCCGAGCGCGAGCACCGCGCCCGAGCAGCCGGCCCAGACCACCCCGCCCGCGGAGACCGAGCCCGAGCAGCCCGCCGGGACCGCCCCCGAAGAGCAGCCCGCGCAGACTGACCCCGCGCAGACTGACCCCGCGCAGACTGACCCGGCGCAGGCCGACCCCGCGCAGGCCGACCCCGTCGAGGCGCCCCGCGTCGACGCGACGACCGCGCCGGCCAACACCACCAAGAACGAGGGCGGCGGTACGGGCAAGCGGGACGACTCCACCGCGCCGGCGGCCCCGGCCGGTACCGCCCCCGCCCCGCAGGAATCCGTGTCGGCTCCGGCGCAGGCCGCCGCCGTCACCACCACTCCGCCGCCCGCGAACCTCGAGCCGCAGGCGGTCGGCAACGGCGGCCTCGCCGAGACCGGTGCCAACCTGTGGCCCGCCGCCCTCGGCGTGCTGCTGGCCGCGTCCGGCCTGGTGATGCTGCTCCGCGCCCGGCGTATGCGGTACTGACCCGAGCCCGGCCCGAGCCCCCGGTTCCCGCTACGGGACCCGGGGGCTCAGTGCGCGGTACGTCGGCAGTACAGAAACAGGTGCGGCTCCGGCCCGGAGTCGGGGTGGGCCGGGACGAAGGTGGCGTGTCCCTCGTGCAGCACCGTCAGCCCCGCTTCGGTGGCCAGCCGGGTGAACTCCTCCGGGGAGAAGCTGCTCACCCGCACCAGGTGCCCCATGAAATCGACCTGCGCGTCCGCCACGTCCACCGGGACCGTGGCCAGCACCGCGAGACCGCCCGGCCGCAGCGCCCGCGCCAGCGAGGTCAGAACCTCCCGCTGTTCGGCGCGGGACATCTGGAGCAGCGAGAAGTACACACAGACCGCTTCGAACGACCCTTCTTCCAGGCTCAGTTCACGGATGTCGGCCACCTTGAACTCGGCGTCCGGCACCTGCCGCGCGGCCAGCTCGACCATCACCGGGGACACATCCACGCCCAGCACCCGGTGCCCGGCCCGTGCGAGCGCCTCGGCGGTGGGCCTGCCGGTGCCGCTGCCCACGTCCAGCACCCGGCTGCCCGGCATCAGATGATCCACCAGCCAGCTCAGCGACGCCAGATGCGGTCCGGAAGCGGCGAACGCCTGCTCGTAGGCGATGCCCAGCGCGTCGAAAACGACCGCCGCGGGTGCCCGCTGCTCTTCCTCTGCCACGACGGCTCCTCTCAACGTTCCCTACCGGTGCCCGGCATCGGCGCCCCCATACCCGCGCCTTCCGGAAGCCCTGGTTGCGGACCGGAGCACCGGCAGGGCAGGGTGCGGGGCGTGCCCTCCCTGCTGATCGTCCACCACACGCCCTCGCCGAACTGCCAGGAACTGTTCGAGGCCGTCGTGTCCGGCGCCACCGCGCCGGAGATCGAGGGCGTCCGCGTCGTCCGGCGCGCCGCGCTCGCCGCGACCGCCTCCGACGTCCTGGCCGCCGACGGCTACCTCCTCGGCACCCCGGCGAACCTCGGCTACATGTCCGGCGCCCTCAAGCATTTCCTCGACCAGATCTACTACCCGGCTCTGGACGAGACCCGGGGACGCCCCTTCGGCTACTGGGTGCACGGG
Organism: Streptomyces sp. NPDC058459; assembly: GCF_042721685.1. Classification (NCBI taxonomy): domain Bacteria; kingdom Bacillati; phylum Actinomycetota; class Actinomycetes; order Kitasatosporales; family Streptomycetaceae; genus Streptomyces; species Streptomyces sp. NPDC058459. The sequence goes on from NZ_JBHXLV010000217.1 coordinate 6,950, forward strand.
GGCAACGACGTGACCGGCGCCGCCCGTGCCGTCGAGGCCATCACCACCGGCCTCGGCTGGCGCCGCGCCGCCGAGCCGGTCACCGTCACCGGCGCGCCGGGCAAGGCCGACACCGAGGCGTGCCGGGAACTGGGCGCGGTCCTCGCGGCGGGCCTGGCCGGCTGACACCGGTGTCGCCCGTTCGGCGGAACCCGCGCGCGTCCCGCGTGGTCCACGCCCGGCCCGGGACCGGACCGGAAAGGCGCTGGTCCCGCCGCCCCTGACCGGCCGGACGAAGGTGCGGGCGCGGCCCCCCTGGCCGACGATGGGCCACGAGGCCGCGTCCCAGCGGACGCGGTCGCACCCCGTCGTACGTCGTCTGAATCGAGGGAGCGTCGGATGCGAGCGGACGGCCACGCACCCGGACGGCCCGCGCCCGGCGGGCAGGACGCCGACCGGCGCACCACCGAGGAACTCCTGCGGGCAGGAGCCCGCGAGACCGCCGAGGTCGCCGAGGGCGTACGCGCCGTCGCCGAACGCACCGCGGACGCCCTGCTCGCCCCGCCCCGCAAGGGCTCCGCCCGCCACCCGCGCACCGGACTCACCGCCCGCTGGGTGCTGCTGCGGGCCCTGACCGACCCGCGCGGCCTGGGCGCCCCGGCCGGGCCGGCCCGCAGACGGCTCACCAGGCTGCTCGGCGCCCGCCGGCGCGGTGAGCCGCTGGCCGCTCTGACGGCCGTCACCTCCCTGCGGCTGCGGACAGCCGCCGTGCTGGCCGCCCACCCCGAACTGGCCCGCGACCCCGGCATGCGCCGGCTCACCGCGGCCCTCGGCACCCGTGGCGACCGGGAGGCGGTACGCGCGCTGCGCACCCTCTTCCAGGACCCCGGCGCCCAGCGCGCCCTGGCCGCGCTCGCCCCCGTACTGGCCGAACTCCTACACGTACGCGCCCTGTTGGACGCCGAACCGGCCGACGAGGCGGAACCGGACCCCGGTTCGGAGCACGGTGCCGCCGAGGCCGTCGACCTCACCGGCCGGGAGAAACAGACCCTCGCCACCGAGGGCTCGCTCCTCGGCTTCCTCCGCAACATAGACCTGCTGGCCCCCGAGGGCCGCGTCCTCGTGCAGAACGTACGCGGCCCCGACGGTGTCGTCCGGTACGTCGTCCAGGCCCCCGGTACCAGCCCCGGCCGCCCCCGCCACGGCTCCCCGCGCGATGTCGTCGCCGCCTGGCGCGAACAGCTCACCGCCGACTCGCCCTACACCCGCGCCCTCCGGCCCGCCATCGAGGACCACGGCATCCCGCGCGGAGCCGAACTCGCCCTGATCGGGCACGGCGAAGGCGGCACCGCGCTGCTCAACCTCGCGCGGGACCCCGCGTTCTGCCGCGCCTACCGGATCACCCACGTCGTCGCGGTCGGCTCCCCCGACCCCGGCGGACGCCCCGCCGACCCCCGCACCTGGACCGGCCACCTCACCAACGAGCACGACCTCGTCCCCGCCGCGACCACGGCCGATCCGCACCCGGGCCGGTACGAGGCCCGCTACACCGGACCCACCCGCGCCTTCCCGCAGTCCCACCTGCTGCGCGAGTACATCGGGCATCTGCGCACCGTAGCCCCCGAGGCCCGCGAGCACATCGACCAGGCCCTCACCGCCTACCGGGGCCCCGTCGTACGCAGCCAGGCGTACCAGCTCAAGGACCCGGCCCGGCCGCCCGAGGGCCACCCCTTCCTCACCCTCCCGACCGCCTCGGTCCCGACGGCCACCGGCCCGGTCGGCGTGCCCGTGCGCTACCAGGACTCCGCCGCCGCCCACCTCTGCTTCCCGGTCGGCACCGAGGCGGTGCGGGCCCTGCTGCCCGACGTGCCCTGGATGCGGCCCAGCGGGATCGGCCGGCACACCCTGGCGGTGCTCTCGCTGTACGAGCACCGCTGCTCCACCCTCGGCCCCTACACCGAGATCGCCCTGTCCGTCCCGGTGGACGACCTGTGGCGGCCCCGCCCGGCCGACCTCGCCACCGACGTGCTGCGCCGCGCCGACCTGCGCCGCACCGGCCGCTACGTGCTGTCCCTCGCCGTCACCACCGAGGAGGCGCGCGTGGCGACCCGCGAACTCTGGGGCCAGCCCGCCGTACGCGCCGCCGCCGAGGTCCATCTCGGCGCCCACCGGCTCCGGCTGAGCGCACCCGGCCTCGGTATCGCCGTGCTCGGCCGGCTCGGACCCGGCGTGCGCTGCCCCGAGCCGGACTGGGCCCTGTACGGCCGACGCGGCGAGAGCACCGTACGCACCTCGGTCCGTACCTCCGGACGCCCCCGGCTGCACGCCGGGGCCGGGGTGCGACTGCGGCTGGACACCGCCGCCGCCGAACCCATGGCCGGACAGCTGCGCAGGCTCGGCATCGACACCGCCCGGCCGCTGTTCGTCGTGGCCTGCCCGCAGTTCATGGTCCACCGGGCCGCCGGCGCCGTCCTGCCGCGCTGAACCTTCGCCACCGGGAGCCGTCATGGTGAGCCACTCCACGCCCGCCCACCCGATCGCCGCCGAACTCCTCGACCGCATAGCGCAGTTGCGCACCGACGCCGACCTGATGGACGGCTACGCCCGCCGCCTCCTCGCCACCGCCGCCACCCTCAGCGGGCGGGTCGCCGCACCGGAGTGGAGCAGACCCACCCTCGCCCGCCAGGCCGCCGCCTGCCGCACGACCGCACGCCAACTGCGCCTGGCCGCAGAGGCGTTGCTGAGTCAGAGCACACCCGGCCGTACCCGTCCGCGCCGCCGCCCGGCCGCACCCGCGATGCTCCCGGCCGCCGGCCGGAAATGACCCCCGCCCGGCGCCGCTCGGCAGACGTTCGGGCATCCGGGTGGTAGCCCGTGCCGTCCTGGGCCGAACGGGTTGTGGCAACCGGGCGAGCGCCCCGAAGATCCGGATAATCACCGCTCATGCAGCTCGTGAAGGCAGGTCAAGCGACCCGGCGCGCCCCCGTGGCCGTCACCGGACTCGGACTGGTCACCCCGGCCGGCGTCGGCCGGCACGCTGACTTTTAGTGACAGTGCGCCGGAACCTCCACGGCCACCGCCGACCCCGGACTCGACGGGCTGCCCGTGACGTTCTCCTGCCGGGTACCCGACCTCGACGCGCCCCGGCTGCTCGGCCACCGGCTCAGCCGCCGCCTGGACCGCTTCACCACCTTCGCCCTGCTCGCCGCCCGTGAGGCCGTCGCCGACGCCGGACTCACCTCCGGAGACTGGGACGGACCGCGCATCGGCATCGTGATGGGCGTCGGCACCGGCTCCATGCAGGGCTGGCAGGCCGAGTTCGACCGGCTCGCCGCCCGCGTCCCCGACCGGGTCTCCCCGCTCGCCCTGCCGCGCAGCGTGCCCAACATGGCCGCCGCCGAGATCGCCCTCGACCTCGGCGCCACCGGCCCCAACCTCGTCGTCTCCACCGCCTGCGCCTCCGGCACCAGCGCCATCGGCCTCGCCCGCGACCTGCTGCTGTCCGGGGCCTGCGACCTCGTCCTGGCCGGCGGCAGCGAGTCCGCGCGACTGCCGATGACCGCCGCCTGCTTCGCCCAGATGCGTGCCCTGTCCCGCCGCGCCGACGCCCCGCACGAGGCGTCCCGCCCCTTCGACCGCGACCGCGACGGCTTCGTCCTCGGTGAGGGCGCCGCCGTCCTCGTCCTGGAACGCACCGCCGACGCCCGCGCCCGCGCCGCCCGGCCCACCGCCCTGGTCGCCGGGTACGGCGCCTCCTGCGACGCCCACCACTTCACCTCCCCGCACC
>NZ_JBHXLV010000218.1:0-10704 GCF_042721685.1 Streptomyces sp. NPDC058459
GGGTCCTCACGCAGCAACGCGTCGAGAATGGTGTCGCTGATCTGGTCAGCGATCTTGTCGGGGTGACCTTCGGTCACGGACTCCGAGGTGAACAGAAGCCCCATGGCGTATTCCTTCGGTTTCGAGTCGGTCGCCCGCCCCGGATTCCCGGGACCTTTACGCATCCGATTCGACCCCACCCGCGCCGAGCGCGGGTGGAGGGTAGCTGGACCGGACCCCGGCGGTCGGATACCGCGGCACGGAGGGCAGGGGTCCGGTCGAGGCCGGCTCGTGGACCGCTTGCGGCGGACGGCGCCGGCGGACCCCGCGCCACCCGGGCCCCGCACCTCACCTGCGCGGCGGGCCGCGGAGGGGCCGACGCCACCTTGCGGAGCGGCCGGGCCACCGGCGCCGCTCCAGTCCCCGTCCACCGGACCTCGAGCGGTCGCCCGCACACTCGCCAAAAGGCGAGAAGAAGGAGGTGAACGCCGATGCCCGCACCGGCCGTACACCGGACATCACACCGGATCGAGGTGGCCGCCCCCGCCGGTGTCGTCTACGGGTTCATCGCCGACGCCGAACGCTGGCCGCTGTTCTTCGCCCCGAACGTGCACGTCGAGCCCCTGGACCTGAACGGCCACGAACAGCGTCTGGGTATGTGGACCCTGAACGGTGACAGGGTCGAGTCGTGGATCACGCGACGCACGCTCGATCCCGGCGCACGACGGATCGAGTTCCACCGCGAGACGGGTCCGGAGACCGTGAAGGGCATGCGCGGCATCTGGCGTGTCGAGCAGTTGCCGCACGGAGCCTCCCTGTTGACACTCGACCGCGAGTTCTCGACGGCGGACCACAGGCTCCCGGCCCCGTCGATCGGCGATGCCAACATCCGGCGGCACCTGGCCGACCTGAAGGACCTCACCGAACGCTGGACCGTCCTGGACGACCTGGTCGTCACCGTCGACGACCAGATCCGGCTGGACGCACCCGCCGAGCTGCTCTACGGCTTCCTGTACCGCTCCGGCGCCTGGTCCGGCGGTGATCCCGGCGTCACGGGAGTCCGCCTGAGCGAGGACGTACCCGGCGTGCAACTCGTCCACGGCCACACCGCCGGGAGCGGCGCGGCCGGCCGGGCCGTCCGGCTCTGCTTCCCCGGCGCCGGGCTCATCGTCTACAAAGTCACCGCCCCGCCCCCGCTGATCGCCGGCCAGGCCGGCGAATGGTGTCTCGAGCCCGATCCGACAGGAGTCACGATGCGCGTCCGGCACCGGGTGGTGCTGAGCGAGCAGGGCGTCGCGCAGGTCCTGGGCGCGGACGCCGGCCTGGCCGAAGCCCGCCGGCACGTGCGCGAGGCCATCGGCCGGGACAGCGCCACGCTCCTCGCCCTCGCGCGCCGCCACGCGGAAGACGCCGCCGACGCGATCGGACTCGGCGCGGTGGAAGAGTCGTGAACGTGACCACGGGGAGGCGTACCGACCCGCCGATCACCACCCGGCGTGCCGCCGGTGGCAGCGGGAGCGGGAGCGGGACGACGGCGGCGTACGACCCGGCCGGCGCACTGCGCCGGGCCGCCCACCTCGACCGTCTGCTCGGCGCCCCCCACGACCCGCTCAACCCGCACGGATTCGCCGCGTTCACCACCGCCGCACAGCTCGGCCGGCCCGCCGAAGCCACCCGACGGCTGCTCGCCGAGGCCGGGCTGGCCGCCGCGTTCGTCCCCGCTGCCCACGGCGGCACCCTCACCCGGGCCGACCTCCTCATGAACATCCTGCGGCCGGTGTTCCGGCGCGACGTGGCCCTCGGCTTCGACGCGGGTGTCACCTCGCTGTTCGCCGCCTCAGCGGTCTGGGCAGCCGGCACCCCGGAACAGCAGCACGTCATGGCGCGACTCCTGCTGGGCGGGGGGCGGGCCACCGTGGTGCATCCCGGCCTGGCCCCGGCCGGCGGGGTCCGGCGGGAGGAGGTCACCGCCCGGCGCGACCCCGCCGGCACCGGCATGCTGCTCGACGGAGGCAGGTCACTCGTCATCGACGCGGCGCGGGCCGATGTCTACGTCGTGCACGCCCGTACCGCCGCCACCGGCCCCCGTACCCACTCCGTGCTCCTGGTCGACCCCGCGCGGCTCCCCGCCGGACGGCTGCGCCGGCTGGCGCGCGTGGAGACCGACGGAATGCGTGCGGCCGTCTTCTCCGGCCTGCGGTTCGCCGACTGCCCCGTTCCCGACGACGCCCTCGTGGGCGGCCCCGGGGACGGCGCCACGCTGGCGCTCCGCATGAACCAGGTCAACCGGAGCCTGGTCGCGGGTGCCATGACCGCGGGTGCCGACCCCGTCCTGCGGCACGCCGTGGGAGCCGCCACCCGAGGGCGCTGCGGCCCGCCCGCCCGACGCTGGCACCGCCCGCTCGCCGGGGTCTTCGCCGATCTGCTCGTCTGCGACGCCCTGACCACCGTGTGCCTTCGAGCGGCCGGAGCGCTGCCCGACCGCGCCCATGTGCCCACGGTCGCCGCCACCTACACCGTGCCCGTCCTGCTCATGGACGCGCTCGAAGAGCTGTCCTCTGTGCTCGCCGCGCACAGCCGGCCCGGCGACGCCCTCCTGCACGCGGTCCTCGGGAAACTGGTGCGTGACCTGCCGGCCGCCGGTCTGGGACGGGACGGCGCGGCCGCCTGCCAGGCGGTCATCGTGCCCCAGCTGGCGGCCCTGGCGAAGCGCTCCTGGTTCCTGGAGGAGGAACCACCGGCTGCCCTGTTCCGGGCGGACGGGCAACTGCCCCCCCTGGATCACCGGGCCCTGGCCTTCGCCGGCGGCGGTGACTTCCTCGCCGCGGCCCTGTCCGGGGTCACCGGAAGATCCGCCCGGCCCGGCCGAGGCGGCGGCCGGACCGCGCTGCTGGCACGGATGGCGGACCTGTTCCGGGCCGAACTCCTCGCGCTGCGCGACCAGTGCGCCCTGCTGCCGGCCCGGTCCGGGGCGGCCCTCTCCGGTCCGGCGGCCTGCGCCCTGGCCGATCGCTACGGGCTCGTCGCCGCGGCCTCGGCCGTGCTGGCCGTCCGGGAGGGCCATGAGGGCGGGGACAGCGGGGACAGCGGGGAGGGCCACGACTCCTTCCTCGCCGATCCCGGCTGGGCCGTCCTCGCCCTGTCCCGGCTCGGCCGCAGGCTCGGCCTCACCCTGCCGGAGGTACCCCAGGACTGCGTCACGGACGTCCTCGACGAACTCCTGCTTCGTCAGCGCACCGGACGCGGCCTCGACCTCGGCGGCATCGAACTCGTGCCGTGAGCCCGGGGGAGCGGACCGGATGACGCGTGAACTCCGCATCGCGCCGCCCCTGCACGTGCACGGCCCGGCCGGGCCGTGGGACGAGGTGCGCGACACCATGGACCGGCGGGGCAGCGCGGTGGTGGTCAGCACGTGGGGGGAGTGGCTGAGCGCCGTCGTCACCGAGCCACGACTGCGGCTGCTGCTCGGCCGGGACTGGCCGCGCTACCGGCGTACCACCGATCCCCTCGTACGGCATCGGTTCGCCGCCGCGCGGCTGGTGCTGAAGTACACGGCCGCGGCGGCGCTCGGCACCGACCCCGCCGAACTGGACCTCGCCTACACGATCAGCGGCCGCCCCCACCTGCGCGGGCTGCACCAGGTCGACGTGGGACTCTCGCACACCGGCGAACTCATCGCGGTGGGCGTCGGCAGCGGCGGGCGGATCGGCGTCGACACCGAACCGCTCTCGCGCACCCTCGCCCTGGACGTCATGAGCGAGCGCATGTGCACGCCCGCCGAACGCGCCTTCCTCGATCGCCTGGACGACCCCGCACGCACAGCCGCCCTGCTGCGGCTGTGGACGCTGAAGGAGGCGTACACCAAGGCGCTCGGGCAGGGGATGCGGCTGGCCTTCACCGAGTTCGGCTTCCCCCCGGACGTCGAGGGAGAGCTGCCCGCGGGCCACGACGGTGCCCTGCTCGCCCCCGACGGCAGCCCGGCGGCGCCGGGCAGCTGGGCGTTCGGTACCTACCGTGCGCTCGGGCGCTACCGGGTCACGGCCGCGCGCTACCACCCGGCTCCCGGGGCGACGCCCTGGTACGTCGGGCACTCCGTGGCCGACGCCGCGTCCATGAGTCTGGTCGCCGGCCTGCTGGCGCCGCGCACGCCGTCCGCTCAAGCCGCTCCGCGCACCCGCTGAGCGGACCGGCTCCGCCCACGGCAACGCGAAGCCCGTCGTTCCACCGGATTCTCAAGCACGTCTCCAAGCACCTTTGAGCGCCCCCTGTGACCGTGGGCGAGTCCGACATCGCATACCGGGAATTGAGGAGGACGGTCATGTCGCTGCTGACGAGCACGTCCTCGGTGACGGGGGAGTCGTGGACGCCTGGTCGATAACCGCTGCCTTCCTGCGCGGATTTGGCCGCTCGCTGGCAGCAGCGGGCTGTTTCTGGATCTACATCCCCCCTGCTGATGAGACGGTCCGGGGCAGGGACCTGCTCGGGCCCCCACCGGGGCATCCCGAACGGGTCCGCCCCGACCTGCCGCTCAGCGCGGTCGAACGGCACCTGGCACGCTCGCTGTCGCACCCGAAGGACAACGCATGAGCATCGCTATCGAGGGTCCGGCCAAGGACCGGCTCACCGAACTCGCCGAGATCAAGACCCTGGCCGTCGCCGGACCCGGCGAACAGGCCACCGCACGCCAGCACGCCAAGGGCAAACTGACCGCCCGCGAACGCATCGGCCTGCTCCTGGACGAGGGTTCCTTCCAGGAGATCGAGACCCTGCGTCGCCACCGCGCGAGCGGGTTCGGCCTGGAGGCCAAGCGGCCCTACACCGACGGTGTGGTCAGCGGCTGGGGAACGGTCCACGGGCGCACCGTCTTCGTCTACGCCCACGACTTCCGCATCTTCGGCGGCGCGCTCGGCGAGGCCCACGCGGCGAAGATCCACAAGGTGATGGACCTGGCGCTGGCGGCCGGCGCGCCCCTGGTCTCCCTCAACGACGGCGCGGGCGCCCGGATACAGGAGGGTGTCATGGCGCTCGCGGGCTACGGCGGCATCTTCCAGCGCAACACCAGGGCCTCGGGGGTCATCCCGCAGATCTCGGTGATGCTCGGCCCCTGCGCCGGCGGAGCCGCCTACTCGCCCGCCCTCACGGACTTCGTGTTCATGGTGCGCGAGACCTCGCAGATGTTCATCACCGGCCCGGACGTCGTCAAGGCCGTCACCGGTGAGGAGGTCAGCCAGAACGGGCTCGGCGGGGCCGACGTCCACGCCACCGTCTCCGGTGTCGCGGCCCTCGCCTACGACGACGAGGCGTCCTGCCTGGAGGACGTGCGCTTCCTGCTGTCCCTGCTGCCGTCCAACAACCGTCAGACGGCGTCCCGGCAGCCCTCCCAGGACCCGGCCGGCCGGCCCACCCCGGCCCTGCGGGAGATCGTCCCCGCCAACGCCAACCAGGCGTACGACGTACGGGCCGTCATCGAGGAGATGGTCGACGACGGCGAGTACTTCGAGGTACAGCCGGCCTGGGCGCCCAACGTGGTGTGCGCGCTGGTCCGGCTCGACGGGCACGTCACCGGGGTGGTCGCCAACCAGCCTTCGGCCTCCGCCGGCGTCCTCGACATCCATGCCAGCGAGAAGGCCGCGCGGTTCGTGCAGTTCTGTGACGCCTTCTCCATCCCCCTCGTGACCCTCGTGGACGTTCCCGGCTTCCTGCCGGGCGTGGACCAGGAGCACGGCGGCATCATCCGGCACGGCGCCAAGCTGCTGTACGCGTACTGCAACGCCTCCGTCCCGCGGGTGCAGCTCATCCTCCGCAAGGCCTACGGGGGCGCCTACATCGTCATGGACTCGCGGTCCATCGGGGCGGACATCTCGCTGGCCTGGCCCAGCAACGAGATCGCCGTCATGGGCGCCGAGGGCGCCGCGAACGTGATCTTCCGCCGTGAGATCGCCGCGGCCGACGACCCCGAAGCCGTACGCGCGCAGAAGATCAAGGAGTACCGGTCCGAGCTGATGAACCCCTACTACGCCGCCGAACGCGGCCTGGTGGACGACGTCATCGACCCCGCCGAGACCCGCTCGGCGGTGATCGGCGCGCTCGCGATGCTGCGCTCGAAGCACACCGGCCTTCCCTCCCGCAAACACGGTAACCCGCCGGTGTGAACGGGGAGGAGGCGGAGATGAACTGCTGGCGAATCGCGGGCGGCAACCCCACGGCGGAGGAACTGGCCGCCCTCACCGCCGTGCTCACCGCCCTGGCGGCCGGGGGCACCGACGCCCCCGTGGAGGAGGGCGCGCCCGACGGACCTCAGGCCACCGCCTGGCACCGCCCGCACCACAACCCGCATCCGAGCGCGGGGACTTGGCAGACCGGCTGACCCCCGGGGCGCCGCCCGCTGCAGAGCCGTTCGAGTACCGCTCCAGCTCGGGGCGGCACGGTATCGACGGCACCCACACCACCAGAACCACGTCAGGAGACGCGACATGACCGATGCCCGGCTGGTCGGAACCTGGACGACGGAACTCGAGGACGACGGCAAGTCCGTGTTCGGACTGGCGTCCTTCGCCGGTGACGGCGTCGTCACCTGCTACCAGGTGAACGCCAAGAACATAGGACTCGGCAACTGGGAGTCCACCGGCAAGGACTCCTTCCACTACAACTTCCACATCCTCGCGGTCAGTCCCGAGGGCAAGCACGTCGGTGAGGCACACGTCTTCGTCGAGGGCGAGTTCGTCTCCGACGACCACTGGGAGGGCACCGGCGGCGCCAACTTCTACTCGCCCACCGGCGAACTGCTGCGAGGGCACGAGGGATCGAGGGTCGTCGCCCGCAAGTTCGGCATCGACAAGTAGTCCGCCCGGCGCACCGATCCACGTACCCCGCTCCCACCCGAGCCGGTACCTCACGGAGGAAGGACCCACCATGCTGCGCGACAGCCTCGAAGGTGAGCTGGTGCTGCCGTCGGACCCGGGGTACGACCTCGCCCGGCAGCTGCAGAACACCGAGTACGACACCGCGGCCCCCCGCGGCGTCGCGTACTGCCGTTCGACCGAGGACGTGCTCGCCTGCGTCCGCCACGCCCAGGACACCGGCTCACGCGTCCATGTCCGAGGCGCCGGCCACAGCTTCAACGGATGGTCCACCGGCGAGGGCCTGGTGATCGACCTGTCGCGGATGAACCACGTCACGGCGCAGGACGGCACGGTGCGCATCGGGGCCGGCATCCAGTCCCTGGACGCGCTGGACCGGCTGAAGCCGCTGGGCCGCCAGATCATCACCGGTACGTTCCCGACCGTCGGTCAGGGCGGCTTCCTGACCGGCGGCGGACTCGGCTGGCAGACTCGCCGGTTCGGTGTGGCGAGCGACCGGGTCCGCTCCGCCCGGGTCGTCCTGGCGGACGGCCGCGTGGTGCGCGCCTCCGCCGAGGAGCACCCTGACCTGTTCTGGGCGCTGCGCGGTGGCGGTGGCGGCACGTTCGGCATCGTCACCGACCTGGAGCTGCTGCCCGTCGACGCGCCCCGGCTGACCTCGTTCGAGACCCTCTGGGCGTACGAGGACGCCGCCGACGTCCTGGCGGCCTGGCAGGCGTGGGCAGTGGCGGCGAGCGACGATCTCGGTACCTCCCTGGTCGTCCTGCCGGGCATGTTCGGCCCCGGCGGCCGGCCGGTGGTGAAGACCTGGGGTGTGCACCTCGGAACACCCGCGGCCCTCGAACGGGCCCTCGACGAACTCGTCGAGCGCACCGGCGCCAAGCCCCTGCACCACGAGACCGGCGTCCCCGGGCCCTACGCGGACGTCATGCACGAGGCGCTGTGCGGCTCCAAGACGGTGCAGCAGTGCCACCGCACCGGCACCCACCCCGAGGCCGTCGGCCACCGCCACCCCTACACCAGGCAGGCCTACCGGCTCACCGGCCGGCCCGCCACCCGCCGGGAGGCACAGACCCTGCTCGACGCGTGGGACCCCGACCTGGACACCGAGCGCTACCTGCTGTGCATCGCGCTCGGCGGCGCGGCCAACCGCGTCCCGCGCACCGAGACGGCGTACGTCCACCGCGACGCCCAGTTCCTGGTGGGCTACCAGATGGCCACCCGCGACAAGGGCGCGGCCGCACGCGGACCCGCTGAGCTGCAGGAATGGGCCGACCGGTGCGGTGCCGCACTCGCCCCGCTGGCCACCGGCTCCTACATCAACTTCCCGTCCTCCCGGATCGCTCCCGGCTGGGAGGCCGACCACTTCGGCGAGAACGCCCCCCGGCTGCGCCAGGTCAAGCGGCACTACGACCCCGGCGACTTCTTCCGGCACGCACAGAGCATCCGCCCCGAGCCCGCCCGAACCACGGAGACAGGACGATGAAGACGGATCTGACGGACAAGGCGGTGCTCGTCACCGGCGCTTCCCGGGGCATCGGCCGTGCCACGGCCCTCGCCTACGCCGCCGAGGGCGCACGCGTCGCGATCACCTACCACTCCGACGAAGCGGGCGCGAAGGAGACGGCCGAGCAGGTGGCCGCCACGGGCGGCACCGCCCTCGTGGTCCGCTACGACCTCGCCGACCCGGACTCGATCCACGCCGCCGTCACCACCGTCGCCGAGCACTGGGGCGGCATCGACGTGCTGGTGGCCTGTGCCATGGAGTGGGGCGACGCCATCCCGCGCCCCGGCCGGGAGATGCCCGCGTTCGAGGATGTCCCGCCCGCCCAGTGGCGACGGGTGCTGACCACGTCCCTGGACGCCGTCATCCACACCGTCCAGGCCGCGCTGTCCCGGATGCGGGACCGGGACTGGAGCCGCATCGTCCTGCTCGGCGCGGGCCTCGCGGACACCGGGATGGTCGGCGCGGGCGCCTACGGGGCGGCCAAGTCCGGCCTGTACGGACTGGTGCGCAGCCTCGCCTGGGAACTCGGACCGGCCGGAATCCTGGTGAACCTGGTCGTCCCCGGCCAGACCCTCACCGAGAACGTGCTCGCGCACGCCTCCCCCCGATTCCTGGAGAACAAGGCGAAGAGCCTGCCGTCCGGCCGGATGAACACGCCGGAGGACGTGGCGCGCGTCATCGTCTTCCTCGGCTCCGCCGCCAACGGCAACGTCCACGGCGAGGCCCTGCGTATCACCGGCGGGCTGTGAACGCCTGCCGCCCAGCATCCACCGGCCCCTCCGTCGCCCCCGCCGGCGGCCGCACACTCTGGAGAACCCATGCCTGACACCATCGGCACGCCGACCACACTGGCGGACGGGGCCGACGACGCTCCCGCCTACCCGATCCAGCGCGGGTGCCCCTACCGCATGCCCCCCGGCTACGAGGAACTGCGGGACAAGGGCCCGATCTCCCGGATCACCCTCTGGAACGGGCGGGTCGCCTGGCTGGTGACCGGCAACGACGTCGGCCGCAGGCTCTTCCCGGACGCGCGGCTGTCCTCGGACGTCCTCGATCCCCGGTTCCCCCTGCTCGCACCGCGCATCGAGGCCCAGCGGCAGCAGGCCGCCGCGCCGCCACTGGTCGGGGTCGACGACCCGGTGCACGCCCGGCAGCGCCGCATGGTGCTGCCCAGCTTCGGGGTCCGGCAGGTCAACGCACTGCGCCCGGTGATGCAGCGGTACGCCGACGAGCTTCTCGACAAGATGCTGGCCAAGGGGCCCGGCATCACCGTCGACCTGCTCACCGAATACGCCCTGCCCATGCCGTCCGCCGTCATCTGCACCCTGCTCGGAGTCCCCTACGAGGACCACCACTACTTCGACGAGCGCTCGCGGCACGTGCTGTCCTCCGCCGGAGCGGAGCAGGCGGCCCAGGCGCAGCAGGCGTTCACCGAGATCCTCGCCTACCTGGACGACCTGATCGCCCGCAAGCAGAACGAGCCGGGTGACACCCTGCTGGACGAGCTGATCAGCCGTCAGCTGGAGGAGGGCAAGGTCGACCGGCACGAACTGGCGATGCTCGCCACCGTCCTGCTGGTCTCCGGGCACGAGACCACGTCGAACATGATCGCGCTGTCCACCATGGCGCTGCTCGCCCACCCCGAGCAGCTGGCGGCGCTGCGCGCCGACGAATCGCTGATGCCGCGTGCCGTCGACGAGTTCATGCGCTACACCTCCATCGGCGACATGCTGATGCGGGTGGCCAAGGAGGACATCCAGATCGAGGGCCACCTCATCAGGGCCGGCGACGGAGTGGTCCTGTCCACGATGCTGATGAACCACGACGCCGACTACTTCGAGCACCCCGACGAACTCGACATCCACCGCCAGGCCGGCCGCCATGTCGGCTTCGGTTACGGCATCCACCAGTGCATCGGCCAGAACCTCGCGCGTGCCGAGATGGAGATCGCCCTGACCACCCTGCTGCGACGCGTTCCCACGCTGCGGCTGGCCGCGCCCGAGGACGAGATCGGTGTGAACGCGCCGTTCGTACTGCAGGGCGTCACCGAACTGCCCGTCACCTGGTAGGCCGGCATGCGTATCTCCATCGACAGCGACCGGTGCATCGGCTCGGCCCAGTGCGTGGTGGCCGTGCCCGCCGTCTTCGAGCAGGACGAGGACGGACTGTCCACCGTGATCGCGGGACGCGAGGACGGCGCCGGGCAGCACCTGGTCCGCGAAGCCGCGCGCGCGTGTCCCGTGCAGGCCATCGCCATCGCGGAGACGGACGGCGCCTGACCCCCTCGACGTCCGGACCGGGGCCGACGACGACCCCGGTCCGCTCCCACCGGTGGCCGGGCAAGGGCGGTGCGGCGCC
>NZ_JBHXLV010000219.1:0-10640 GCF_042721685.1 Streptomyces sp. NPDC058459
CAGTGTCAGTACTGCGTCTGCAGGTGTTCCCAGAACCCGTCCCGCAGCGAACGGCGCAGGTCGGCCTGGCCGCGCAGCGAGTACTGGAGCAGCCCCTCCGCCTCCACCAGGAGGTCCTGGTCGACCGAGCCGGGCAGGTACGGGTGGCCCGGGAGGAGTTCCATCAGGGTGTCCCGGCCCCGGGAGACCAGCCACTTCGCCGCGATCTGGGCGCCGACGAAGCGTACGTCCTCGCGGGTCGGCCGGTTGCCGGGCGTGGCCTCGTAGGAGGCCGCCGTGCGGCGGGAGACATACGGCTTGCAGAACTCCAGGTCGAAGGTGCGCTGGCTGTCGACCTCCCACAGCAGCGGCTCGGCCTGGTTGCGGCCCTCGGGCGCCTCGATGCCCCACAGGTGGACGCGTGCGCCGTACCCCTGGGCCGCCTCGACCGCCGACACCAGGTCCTCGTCACCGCCGAGGAGTGCCGCGTCGCTGATGGCGCGGTGGCGGGCCAGGGACTCCAGGTCGGTACGGATCAGGGAGTCGACGCCCTTCTGCTGGTTGTGGGCGTTGAGGTTGCCGAGGCGGACCTTGACGTCGGGCAGCTCGGCGATCGACTGCTGCTCGGCGGTGTGGATGCGGCGCCGGGCGCCGTCGTACCAGTACACGCGCAGCAGGCGGCTGTCGGCGAAGATCGAGCGGGCCTTGTCGATGAGCGCGTCGATCAGACCCTCGGCGTCAAGGTCGAAGGCCCGGCGGTCCTCGGTACCGGCCACCAGCCGGCCGGCGGCCGCGAAGAGATAGCCCGCGTCCACGAAGATCGCGTGGGTGGAGGGTGTCTTCGCCACCTCGGCGAGCATGCGTTGCAGCAGTCCGTTGGTGTGGTCGATGCGGGCACCCAGAGCCGCCAGGTCGTCGTTCATCGGGTCCATTGTCCCGGCCGTCACGCTGCGAACACAACCGGTCCCCGTCAGTCCCGCCGCGCGGTCTTTTTACCGGACAGTAATTAGCCCGTCAAAAAGTTTCGTTAGCGTAGGGAATGTTTGCGGTGGGCCGTTCGTTGTCTACACATGTGACACCGCGACGAACATGTCGCTCACCAGTAGTTCTCCGCAGGAGGATGACCAGACGAAGGGAGAAGCCATGCGCTTCGAAATCATGCGACTCGACGAGGTCGACGGTTCCACCGTGGACAGCACCGTCGTGGACGCCGCCTCCGTCAACCGGATCGTGCAACAGGCGGCCGCCATCGGCCAGCGCCTGTGGATCCGCCCCGCAGAAGGCCGCACGGCCTCGTAGGCCGCACGGCCCCCTAGGGCGCACGACGCACTCAAGCCTTCCGGGGGAGCCGAGGCCGAGTCTCAGCTCCCCCGGATCACCTGAGTGACCCCGTTGATGATCTGCTGCACGGCGATCGCGGAGAGCATCATGCCCGCGAGCCGTGTCACCAGGACGACACCGCCGTCCTTGATGACCTTGATGACCAGCAGCGAGTAACGCATCACCAGCCACAGCACAACATGGATGGCGAGGATCGCCGCCCAGACCGAGACCTGCGTGGCGACACTTCCGGCCTTCTGTACGGCCAGGATCACCGAGACGATCGCGCCGGGCCCGGCGAGCAGCGGCATGCCCAGCGGGACGAGGGCGACATTGACGTCCTTTGTCTGCTTGGGCTCGTCGGTCTTGCCGGTGAGCAGGTCGAGCGCGATCAGCAGGAGCAGCAGGCCGCCCGCGATCATCAGCGCCGGGACCGAGACATGCAGATAGTCGAGGATCTGGTGGCCGAGCAGACCGAAGACGGTGATGACCCCGCCCGCCACGCAGACGGCCTGGAAGGCCATCCGCTTCTGGATCTTGGCGGGGCGCCCGGCGGTGAGGGCGAGGAAGATCGGGGTGATCCCCGGCGGGTCCATGATGACGAAGAGGGTCAGGAACAGGGAGCCGAAGACGGCGAGGTCGAACATCGTGTGCCTTGCGTGATGGAGCTGTCGTCGCAGGACGCCCTGAGCCCCCCGGAGGGCGGGAACAGGGCGCGCACGGCGGACGGTGCGGTGATCGGGTGGAGGGAAAAGCAGAGGGGTGGCGCCGAGAGGCTCAGACCCCGCCGGTCCCCGGGACGGGGAACGCGCCGGTCGCCCGGCGGATGATCTCCCCGTAGACCTCGGGGTCCGTGGTGTTCTCGCCCAGGGCGACGGTCTTGCGGGTGCCGTGGTAGTCCGAGGAGCCGGTGACCAGCAGGTCCAGGTCCCCGGCGAGGCCGCGCAGACGGGTCCGGGTGGCCTGGTCGTGCTCGGTGTGATCGGCCTCCAGACCGTCGAGCCCGGCGGCGGCCATCCTGGCGATCGCGTCCCGCGGCACCGTGCGGCCGCGCTTCACGGCGGCCGGGTGGGCGAGGACGGTCACCCCGCCCGCGTTCTTCACCAGCCGGATCGCCTCGACGGGGTCGGTCTCGTGCTTGACGACGAAGGCGCGCCCGCCGTCGGCCAGCCACTCGGGCGTGAAGGCGTCGCTCACGGTCGGGACGACACCCAGTTCCACCAGCGCGGACGCCAGATGCGGGCGGCCCACCGTGCCGCCGGCGGCGATCCGCTCGACCTGCTCCCAGGTGACCGGTACGCCGAGCGCGTTCAGCCTGGCGATCATCGCGTGGGCGCGCGGCACCCGGTCGTCCCGGACCAGCTCACGCTCGGCGAGCAGGGCGGGCTCCTCGGGGTCGAAGAGGTAGGCCAGCAGATGCAGGGAGACGCCGTCGGTCCGGCAGGAGAGTTCGGCGCCGGTGACGAGGGTGAGCCCCTCGGGCAGGGCGGCCAGCGCCTCGGCGTGCCCCCGGGTGGTGTCGTGGTCGGTCAGCGCGACCACGTCCAGTCCGACGCCGGCGGCCGCGCGCATCAGCCCGGCCGGGGTGTCCGTGCCGTCGGAGGCGGTGGAGTGGCAGTGCAGATCGATGCGCACGGCTGCTCCGGAGGCTGGGGGGACGGCAGGGACCACCCAAGGATAGCCGCGCGAACGGCATGCCCTGTCACACCCGCGACCGGGGAGCGCCCCCTACAGCCCCCAGCTCCCGCCCCTGGGGGTTAGGGCCGCGTCAGCCGGGGCGAGAGCGCGCCGCAGGGCACCAGGTCCACCTCGGGGCCCGCTTCCCGCAGATCCGTCAGCACCAGTTCGTCGTACATCAGCAGGCCGGACTGCGCGGGCCAGGTGACCGCCCACAGCCATACGCCGAGGGCCTCGCCGGCGAAGACGGCGCGGTCGTCCGGGGTGCCGGCGACGTGCCAGAGCGGGGTGGGGCGGCCGGTGGCCAGCACCTTGGCCTGCGGCGGCTTCTCCATGTCCAGGTAGGGGCCGGGGTCGGGGCCGTCCAGACCCGCGTACCGCGCGCCGAGGCCGACGCCCAGTTCCTCGGCGACGAGGACCAGCTCACCCGGACCGCCCAGCGGGCCGGGTCCCGAGCAGGCCACGACGGTGGCCCGGCCGCCGCCGGGGGCGTCCCCCGCGTAGGCAACGCCGGTGAACAGCCAGCCGACCGGCAGCGGCCACGGCATCCACAACGGGACCTCGGTGCGCTGCACCACGGCGGTGACGGCCTCGACGCTGGGCGGGATCACAGGCTGCAACGGGTACACCGCGCCGTGCGTGTCGCACTGCCACGTATCGGCGAAGAGACCGGGAGCCCGGACCCGGCCACCACATCTCGGGCAACTGGGTTCGCCCCTCATAAAGCCCCACGCTCCTACCCCGGCCGCCGCACGTCAAGGACGATCACCCGGACGGCCCTGGACCACCACCCGCACGACCATCAGGGGTCTGTCAACTCCGCCGAGGCCGCGGACACTTGGTGAGCTTGCTCACTCCGGCGCCGGACCGAGCGGGACGGAGGCGCGGCCCGGGTCGCGCAGGTCGGTGCCGTGGGTGAGCCAGCGCTCCTGGAGGGCGCCCGCGCCGTGCACCCGCTTCCACGCGGCCTCGTTCGGTGTCATCGGCAGCAGCGGCAGGAAGCGCACCGGGTCCAGCGGGGCGTCCAGCTCCAGGTCCTCCACCAGCCCGCCCGGCTCCCCCACGAGCACCGAGGTGAAGGCCGCGCCGGGCCACAGCGGCTCCCCCACGTCCAGCGAGGCACCGGGGGCCACGACCACCCCCTCCACCTGGGGGGACGCGGCGAGCACGGCGAGCGGGCGGAGCACCGGCCCGGTGTCGACGAGTCCCGCGCGGACGGAGAGGACCAGCTCGGCACGCGGTCCCTCGACGGGGTCGGCGACCAGGGCCGTGGGGTCGCTCATGGGGTGCGCCGACATGCCCAGCGTGGCGTAGCGGACCACCTCCCCCTCCTGGAAGCGGAGCACCTCGATGCGGTCCGCGCCGAGGAAGGTGACCGAGGCCCGCGCGCCCGGTTCACCGAACGCCGAGTTCAGCCGCGCCTCGACCAGGGGAAGAACATCAACCATGCCGTGAGCATAGAACTCGTCAGTGGCGGGCAAAGCTGCGCCTTGACACAACGGGCTGCTGCTACGCTGAGCCGGTCGTTCGGGGCCGCGTGCACATGCTCGCCGTCGAGTCCCCGACGCCGATGAGACTCCCTCACGAGGGACCGGCCGGAGGAGGTGGGGCTGTCATGGATCGAAGTCGACCGTGCAGTACCACTCGCTCTTCCGGCTGTTGATGTCATTCCTGGCCGACCGCCACCTTTTCGTTCGCCTCGCCGTCCGGAAGAGCACTTCGTTTCGCTTTGCCTGATCTGCCTGATCTCACTTCAGTCCTGCATCAGTAGCGAAGTCGCCACCGCGACGGTGCGGTGCTCCCCGCTTTGTGGACGTGCCAAACGTATGCAGTCCGAACGTCCCCATTCCGGGTAGTTCCACCCGTCGCAGGCGCACTCTCGTTGCCCGCCCGCGAAGGAGCCTGCCCATGTCGATGATCCGCGACCTGCGAGCCGTGGTCCGACCGTCCACCCGCCCCGCCCCGCGCAAGGAGGCGGCCGCTCCCTTCGAGACCGACACCACCACGTCCTCGGCCGTGGTCGACTGCGCCGTCTACCGCGACGGCGCGCGGGTGGAGAGCGGACGCACCCTCAGCCCGCAGGAGGCGATGCGCGAGGTGCGCCGGGACGGCGGCTTCGTCTGGATCGGCCTGCACGAGCCGACCGAGGCCGAGTTCGCGGGTATCGCCAGCGCCTTCGGACTGCACCCGCTGGCCGTGGAGGACGCCGTCCAGGCCCACCAGCGCCCGAAGCTGGAGCGGTACGACGACTCGCTGTTCACCGTGTTCAAGACCGTCCACTACGTCGAGCACGACCAGCTCACCGCCAGCAGCGAGGTCATCGACACCGGTGAGGTCATGTGCTTCACCGGCCGGGACTTCTTCATCACCGTCCGGCACGGCGGGCAGGGCTCCCTGCGGACGCTGCGCCACCGGCTCCAGGACGACCCCGAGCTGCTCGCCAAGGGCCCCTCCGCGGTGCTGCACGCCATCGCCGACCATGTGGTGGACGGCTACATCGCGGTCGCGGACTCGGTGCAGGACGACATCGACGAGGTGGAGACCGAGGTCTTCTCCCCCGGCCGCAACGGCGGTGTCTCGCGCGGTGTCGACTCGGCCCGGATCTACCAGCTCAAGCGCGAGGTACTGGAGTTCAAGCGCGCGGTGGCCCCGCTGCTGCGCCCGATGCAGCTGCTGAGCGAGCGGCCGATGCGGCTCATCGACCCCGACATCCAGAAGTACTTCCGTGACGTCGCCGACCACGTGGCCCGCGTCCACGAGCAGGTCATGGGCTTCGACGAGCTGCTGAACTCCATCCTCCAGGCCAACCTGGCGCAGGCGTCCGTCGCGCAGAACGAGGACATGCGCAAGATCACCGCCTGGGCCGCCATCATCGCCGTGCCCACCATGGTGTGCGGGGTCTACGGCATGAACTTCACGTACATGCCCGAGCTGCACTGGAAGTACGGCTACCCGGTGGTCATGAGCATCACGGTCGTCCTGTGTCTGGGCATCCACCGCACGCTGAAGCGCAACGGCTGGCTCTGAGCGCCCCTGGATAGGCTGGGCGCATGAGCAGCGAGCCGCCCGCCCAGGCCCTCATCGAACAGGCCCTCTTCGACCAGGCCCTCATCGAGGAGGCCACCAGGAAGTCCGGCCTGATCTGGGTCCGGGGCGCCGGAGCGCCCGCCGCCCGCCCGCTGTGGCACGTCTGGCACGAGGGCGCGGCCTGTCTGGTCGGTGACGGTCCCGGGGAGCAGCCGCTGCCCGGCCTCACGGACGGCGGCGCGGCCGAGGTCGCGGTGCGGAGCAAGGACAAGGGCGGCCGGCTCGTCACCTGGCGGGCGACCGCGCACCGGCTGGAGCCGGGGTCGGCCCAATGGGAGGCGGCGGTCGCGGAGTTGAAGGGCAAGCGGCTCAACGCCCCCGGCAGCGAGGAGATCCCGGCCCGCTGGGCCCGCGAGTGCACGGTGCTGCGCCTGGTCCCCACCGGGGCCGTGGAGCCGCCGCCCGCCGGCAGCCTGGCCGAGCCCCCGCTGCCCACCCCGGCCACCACCCGCGTACCCGTACCGGCCGCGCTGCCCAGGCTGCTGGCCAGGCGGCGCAAGAAGGGCTAGGAGCCCGGTAGTTGGCCGCCGTAGTCGACCGTGTCGGACTTGGCGGGTTCGGCGGCCGGGAAGTCCTTGCCCCACTCGGAGAAGGTGAGGGTGCCGGCGCCGCCGCCGCGCACCAGGCGCAGCGGGTAGGGCTTGCCCTCCAGGGAGACGTCCAGGGTGCCGCCGGGGCCGCCGTCGCCGGTGACCCGGATCGTGCGGGTGCCGGCCTGTTCGTGGTGGCCGGCGGTGGCTAGCTCGCCGTGCAGGGTGAGCAGGGCGGGCAGCAGCACGTCCTTCTCGGTGAAGCCGCTGAACTTCTGGTACGCCGGGTCCTTCTGGGGGACCTTCACGAACTTGCCGTCCAGCTTTCCCGCGGCCGAGGTGTCCCCGCCGTGGTTCCAGAAGGCGGCGCCGGCCTTCAGGTACAGCGCCTCGCCGACCCGGAGCAGCTGGAAGCTGGAGTCCGCGGAGGTCACCGAGCCGCTGCCGCCGCCGGACTTCAGCCGCATGTCCAGCTCGAAGGTGACGCCGCCGGTGACCACGGTCCCGGCCAGGTGCACCGCGGGTGCCGCGTCGGCCGCCGCCCGGCTCTGTGTCTGGATCTTCCGCGCGGACAGTCTGCCCACCCCGTTGGTCCCGGCGTCCGGGTCCTCCTCGCCGCATCCCGTCAGCATCGTCAGCGCCGACACGGCCAGCACGCACAGCGCGGTCACCCGCACGGTCCGCGCGGCTCTCCAGGTGTGTGCCTGGGGAATCGCAGTCACAGGTGGGGCTGCCTCTCTGCCGTTGCCGAATGGGCGTACGGCAGCGTACCGGGGGCACGCGCCCCGAGCGGAGCCCGTCCGTCCGGGGCGTCCACCGGGGCGTTTCCGATCGGTACGGGCTAGCCTGAAGCGCACAAGCGTGGCTATATCAGAGCGAATCCGCACCAATCCTCTCCGCATCCCGAGCACGGCAAAGGAAGCACAGATGGCAGCCGGTGTCCCCCGGATCTTCGTCTCGCACCTCGCCGGGGTCCCCGTCTTCGACCCGGCGGGCGACCAGGTCGGCCGGGTCCGCGACATCGTCGTCATGCTGCGCGTCGGCCGCCGCCCGCCCCGGGTGCTCGGGCTGGTCGTGGAGCTGTCCACCCGGCGCCGGATCTTCCTGCAGATGACCCGGGTGACCGGCATCGACTCCGGCCAGGTCATCTCCACCGGTGTGGTCAACGTCCGCCGCTTCGAGCAGCGGCCCACCGAGCGCCTGGTCTTCGGGGAGCTGCTGGACCGCCGGGTCACGCTGGTGGAGACCGGCGAGGAGGTCACCGTCCTCGACCTCTCCCTGCAGCAACTGCCCGCGCGCCGCGAGTGGGAGGTGGACCGGGTCTACGTCCGCAAGGGGAAGAAGGGCGGCGCCTTCCGGCGGGCCAAGGGCGAGACGCTGACCGTGGAGTGGTCGGCCGTCACCGGGTTCTCCCTGGAGGAGCACGGGCAGGGCGCGGAGAACCTGCTCGCCACCTTCGAGCAACTGCGCCCCGCCGACCTCGCCAACGTCCTGCACCACCTCTCCCCCAAGCGCCGGGCGGAGGTGGCCGCCGCCCTGGACGACGACCGGCTCGCCGACGTGCTGGAGGAGCTGCCGGAGGACGACCAGATCGAGATCCTCGGCAAGCTCAAGGAGGAACGCGCGGCCGACGTCCTGGAGGCCATGGACCCCGACGACGCCGCCGACCTGCTCGGCGAGCTGCCGGAGGAGGACAAGGAGCGCCTGCTGAGCCTGATGGAGCCCGAGGACGCCGCCGACATGCGGCGCCTGATGTCGTACGAGGAGCACACCGCGGGCGGGCTGATGACCACCGAGCCGATCGTGCTGCGCCCGGACGCCACGGTCGCCGACGCGCTCGCCCGGGTCCGCAACCCCGACCTCTCCCCCGCGCTCGCCGCCCAGATCTACGTCTGCCGCCCGCCGGACGAGACCCCCACCGGCAAGTACCTGGGCACCGTGCACTTCCAGCGGCTGCTGCGCGACCCCCCGTACACCCTGGTCAGCTCGCAGGTCGACGACGACCTCCAGCCGCTGTCCCCGGACGCCACGCTGCCCGTCATCGCCGGGTTCTTCGCCACGTACGACATGGTCGCCGCGCCCGTGGTGGACGAGTCCGGGTCGCTGCTGGGCGCGGTCACCGTGGACGACGTACTGGACCACATGCTGCCCGAGGACTGGCGCGAGACCGAGTTCCACCTGGACGAGATGCCGGAGCGGAGCGCCGGGGACGCCGGCCGGGGGGCGGGCACGCATGGCTGAGCGCGACGGCGGCCGCGAGGGCCGCGACCGTGCCCCGACGGGCGCCACGGCCTCCCGGCCGCGCGTGCCGCGGCTGGACCAGCCGCGTCCGCCGCGCCGCCGGGTGGTGCCGGAGTGGGACCCGGAGGCGTTCGGCCGGCTGTCGGAGAAGATCGCCCGGTTCCTGGGCACCGGGCGCTTCATCGTCTGGATGACGGTCGTCATCATCGCCTGGGTGCTGTGGAACATCGCGGCACCGGACGTGGTGCGCTTCGACTCCTACCCGTTCATCTTCCTGACGCTGATGCTGTCCCTCCAGGCGTCCTACGCGGCTCCGCTGATCCTGCTCGCGCAGAACCGGCAGGACGACCGCGACCGGGTCAATCTGGAGCAGGACCGCAAGCAGAACGAGCGGTCCATCGCCGACACCGAGTACCTGACCCGCGAGATCGCCGCGCTGCGGGCGGGCCTGGGCGAGGTCGCCACCCGCGACTGGATCAGGTCCGAGCTGCAGGATCTGGTCCGGGACCTGGAGGCGGACCAGCGCGCCGACGGCGGGCCGGGGCGGGCCGCTCCGCGCCTGTTCCCGTCGGAACGGACGAACCGCCCGCCGGGACGTGACGCAGACGACCGCTGAGGGGCTGCCCGCGGGCCCCGGGCAGCGCCGTACCATCGTCGTATGGCTACGGAAGACGCGGTGCGCGAGGCACTGGCGACGGTGAACGACCCCGAGATCAACCGACCCATCACCGAACTCGGGATGGTCAAATCGGTGGAGATCGGCTCGGACGGAGCGGTCGCGGTCACGGTCTACCTGACGGTCTCCGGCTGTCCGATGCGCGAGACGATCACCCAGCGGGTGACCGACGCGGTCTCCGCCCTGGAGGGCGTCACCCGGGTCGACGTCTCGCTGGACGTGATGAGCGACGAGCAGCGCAAGGAGCTGGCGAGCGCGCTGCGCGGCGGGCAGGCCGAGCGCGAGGTCCCGTTCGCCAAGCCCGGCAGCCTCACCCGCGTCTACGCGGTCGCCTCCGGCAAGGGCGGGGTCGGCAAGTCCTCGGTGACGGTGAACCTGGCGGCCGCCATGGCCGCCGACGGTCTGAAGGTCGGTGTCGTGGACGCCGACATCTACGGGCACAGCGTGCCGCGCATGCTGGGCGCGGACGGCAGGCCCACCCAGGTCGAGAACATGATCATGCCGCCGTCGGCGCACGGCGTGAAGGTCATCTCCATCGGCATGTTCACCCCCGGCAACGCCCCGGTGGTCTGGCGCGGCCCGATGCTGCACCGGGCGCTCCAGCAGTTCCTGGCGGACGTGTACTGGGGCGATCTGGACGTGCTGCTGCTGGACCTGCCGCCGGGCACCGGCGACATCGCCATCTCGGTGGCGCAGCTGGTCCCGAACGCGGAGATCCTGGTCGTCACCACCCCGCAGCAGGCGGCGGCGGAGGTCGCCGAGCGCGCGGGCTCGATCGCGGTGCAGACGCACCAGAAGATCGTCGGTGTGGTCGAGAACATGTCCGGGCTGCCCTGCCCGCACTGCGACGAGATGGTGGACATCTTCGGCACCGGCGGCGGCCAGATCGTCGCGGACGGCCTGACCCGCACCACCGGCGCGACCGTGCCCGTGCTCGGCAGCATCCCGATCGACGTGCGGCTGCGCGAGGGCGGCGACGACGGCAGGCCGGTCGTGCTGACCGACCCGGACTCCCCGGCCGGCTCGGCCCTGCGTACCATCGCGGGCAAGCTGGGCGGCCGCCGGCGCGGCCTGTCGGGGCTGGCGCTGGGCATCACCCCGCGCAACAAGTTCTGAGCCCGGGTACGACG
>NZ_JBHXLV010000220.1:0-10630 GCF_042721685.1 Streptomyces sp. NPDC058459
GGCTGGAACCCAGGACGGCGGCGACCCGGCCGCCGACGGCGGTGACGGCGCGGGCGTGCACGCCGCCCATGAACCCGGTGCCGACGATTCCTACCCGGGGGCGAGCGGACATTCGGGTCCTCCGTACTGCGTGGTGTGAGGGATCGGGATGTGCGGGACCGCCAGGGCGCGGCGGTCGGGGCCGGTGTGCTCCGGTGGCGGTCCTCGGGGTTCAGTCCTGGCGGCGCAGGTGCAGCAGGCGGCTGCTGTGGTCGCGGGTGAGTCCGGTGGTGAGACCGCGGACGGTCAGCACCGCGCCGTGGTGCTCCTCGCCGGTGTCCTGGTCGACGTAGCGCGCGGCGGGGTCGAGTCCGGTCATCCGCAGCGGGACGGCGGGGGCGCCGTGCGGTTCGGCGAGCCGCCAGGCGATCAGGACGACCTCGTCGCCGTGGACGTACTGGACGGCGTCGCGCAGCCGGTACAGGCGTCCGTGCTGGACGGTCGGACGGACCCGCTTGTACCGGGCCACCAGCTCGGCGGCCGCGGCGAGTTCGTCCTCGTTCCAGCGGGTGAGGTCGCCGCCGATGCCGAGCGCGCCGCACATCGCGATGTGGAAGCGGAACTCCAGCGGCAGGCGGCGGCCGGTCAGCGGGTTGGGGCTGTCGGTGACCCAGGCGCCCATGGTGCCGGGCGGGTAGAGCTGGCCGTAGCCGTGCTGGATGGCGATCCGGTCGAGGGCGTCGGTGTTGTCGGAGGTCCACACCTGGTCGGTGCGGGCCAGCATCGCCAGGTCGGTGCGGCCGCCGCCGCCGGAGCACGCCTCGACGCGCAGGCCGGGGTGGTCGGCGCGCAGCCGGTCCATCAGGGCGTGGACGGCCCGGACGTGGCCGTGCCAGAGCCGGTCGGCGTCCGGGTCGCCGGGGCGTCCGGCCTCGGTGAGGACCCGGTTCATGTCCCACTTGAGGTGGTCGACGCCGTGCTCGCGGACCAGGCCGTCCAGCCAGGCGTGGGCCCAGGCGGCGACCTCGGGGCGGCCGAAGTCGAGGACCAGCTGGTTGCGCAGCTCGGTACGCGGGCGGCCGGTCTCGTGCAGCACCCAGTCGGGGTGCGCGCGGTACAGGTCGCTGTCGGGGTTGACCATCTCCGGCTCCACCCACAGGCCGAAGCGCATGCCGAGGCGGCGCACCTCGGCGGCGAGCGGGGCGAGGCCGCCGGGGAACCGGTCGGGGGCGGGAGTCCAGTCGCCGAGTCCGGCCGTGTCGTCCTCGCGGGCGCCGAACCAGCCGTCGTCCATGACGAACAGCTCGGCGCCGAGCGCGGCGGCGCGGCGGGCGAGGTCCAGCTGCCCGGCCAGGCCGACATCGAAGCCGGTGGCCTCCCAGGAGTTGTACAGCACCGGCCGCGACTCCTCGGGCCGGGGCAGGACGTGGGCGCGGACGTGGGCGTGCCAGGCGCGGCTGGCGCCGCCGAAGCCCTGCGGCGAGTAGAGGCCGGTGGTCAGGGGCGTGCGCCAGTACTCGCCGGGGCCGAGGACGACCTCGGGGCCCTCGTGGCCGGCCTCGTGGGTGGCGGCCACCAGGCCGTGCACGGTGCGCTCCACGGTGATACGCCAACTGCCGCTCCAGGCCAGTGCGCTGGTCCACACCTCGCCGTGCTCCTCGCCGGCGTCCCCGGCATCGAGGGCGACCCACGGGTTGGCCTGGTGCCCGGTGATGCCGCGACGGCTGGTGAGGACCGTCTCGGCGCGGGCCAGCGGCTCGCGGACGAGCCGGTGCTCCGCGCTCCAGCCGCCGGTGACGTGCCCGAGCCGGTAGTCGGCGCGCAGCGGGACCGTCCAGCGCGCGGCGGCCAGCCGGCCGATCCGCACGGGCTGTCCGTCCGCGCCGGTGTGCCGCAGCTCCGCCCAGCGGTCGATGGCGTCGCTGTCCGGGTGGACGCGGTAGCAGAGGTCGAGTTCCAGCGGCACGAGCCGCTCGCGGAAGGAGAGGACGAGCAGGCCGTCGTCGAGGCGGTGGCCGTCGGGCAGCCACTCGGTGCTGCGGCTGCCGTCGGGGTGCACCACCCGCAGCGCGGGGGTGCCGAAGCGAGCACCGCCCTCCCCCGGGTACTCCTCGGCGAGTTCACCGTCGAAGTTGGTGGCGACGTCCAGGACGTAC
The DNA here is from genome assembly GCF_042721685.1 of Streptomyces sp. NPDC058459. Classification (NCBI taxonomy): domain Bacteria; kingdom Bacillati; phylum Actinomycetota; class Actinomycetes; order Kitasatosporales; family Streptomycetaceae; genus Streptomyces; species Streptomyces sp. NPDC058459. The sequence goes on from NZ_JBHXLV010000220.1 coordinate 2,136, forward strand.
GGCAGGGCGGCGGCCTGCTCGGGGGTGAGCCGGGCGCCCCAGTGCAGGTGCCGCAGCCGGCCGTGGCCGTCCAGCCGGACGACGTAGGCGCTGTTCGGGGTGGTGAGCGTCCACAGGCGCGCGGCCGGGTCGTGGCGGACCACGGTCATGAGGGTCTCCTCGCTGATCGACGCCCCGAGCCTAGGCACGCCGCTCGGCCGGGCAGCATGGCAGATCGTCACCGATCGTTCCCGCAGACCGCACCCGTGACGGATCACTGGGACGGAGGGTTCGCGTGCACGGCGATGGCGGCCAGCTCCTCCTCGGTGAAGGCCAGGTTGCGGACCGCAGCGACGTTGTCCTCCAGCTGGGTGACGCTGCTCGCGCCGACCAGCGCGGAGGTGACGCGGGCTTCGCGCAGCACCCAGGCGATGGCCATCTGGGCGAGGCTCTGGCCCCGGGAGCGGGCGATCTCGTCGAGCGCACCGATCCTGGCCCGGGTCTCGTCCTTGATGTTCGACCCGGACAGGAAGGGGCTGGGGCCCGCGGCCCGGGAGCCGGTCGGGACACCCGTCAGGTAGCGGTCCGTCAGCAGGCCCTGGGCGAGCGGGGAGAACGCGACCGAGCCGACGCCCAGCTCGTCCAGGGTGTCGAGCAGTCCGTCCGCCGCCCACTGGTCGAAGATCGAGTACGAGGGCTGGTGGAGCAGCAGCGGCACGCCGAGGCCGGCCAGTGCCCGAGCGGCCCGCCGGGTCTGCTCGGGCGAGTAGCTGGAGATGCCGACGTACAGGGCCTTGCCCTGCTGGACGGCCGTGGCCAGGGCGCCCATGGTCTCCTCGACCGGGGTGTCCGGGTCCGGCCGGTGCGAGTAGAACACGTCGACCCGGTCGGTCCCCAGGCGGCGCAGGCTCTGGTCGAGGCCGGTGAGCAGGTGCTTGCGCGAACCCCACTCGCCGTACGGGCCGGGCCACATGTGGTAGCCGGCCTTGGTGGAGACGAGGAGTTCGTCGCGGTGGTGGCGCAGGTCGCCGGCGAGGAGCCGGCCGAGGGTCTCCTCGGCGGCGCCGGCGGGCGGCCCGTAGTTGTCGGCGAGGTCGAAGTGCGTGATGCCGAGGTCGAAGGCTCGCCGGATCACGGAGCGTCGGGTCTCGAAGCGGGTTTCCGCGCCGAAGTTGTGCCAGAGGCCGAGCGAGACGGCGGGCAGCAGCAGGCCGCTGCGTCCGGCGCGGCGGTAGGGCATGGAGTCGTAGCGGGTGGGTGCGGGGGTGTGGGACACGGGTTTCCTCGGTCGGTCGCGGGAGGCGGAGGGGTCGGCGGGCGGGGCGCGTACTCCCCTGTGGTCTGCCTGGCCGGGACGGTGTCCTACGGCCGGAACAGGGCTGCGTAGTCGGTGAGTTCGGTGCCGTCCGCGCGTACGGCGGACCACAGCGCGCGATCGGTGAGCAGGCGGCGGTCGGCGTCGCGGGCGGTGCCGACGCCGCCTGCCGGGAAGCCGGTGCCGCGCAGGGCCCGCAGGGCGGTGTCGTCGTGGCCGGGGTGGGTGATCAGCACATGGGGACCGGGCCGTGTCCGCCGGAGCACGGTCCGCAGGTCGGCGCCGGTGGGAACGGGGAGCGCGGGGGCCAGACGGTCAGCGTCGATCAGGCCCTGCGCGGCGGCCACCGCGCGGACGGCCTCGCCCGCGCCCGCGACCCAGCCGACGCCCATGTGCTCGTCGACGTAGCGCACTCGCAGGCCCCACTCGCGTGCCCGGTCGAGCTGGGCGGTGATCTCGGCGGCGGCCTCGCGCGGGTCGACGCCGCCGCGCGCGTGCAACTCGTCCGCGGTGCGCGGCAGGAAGCCGTCGCGGTCCAGCAGGGAGGGGACGGCGCGGGCCGGGAGTACCGGACGCCAGCGCGGCCGTTCCCATTCACTGGTCAGGGTGATGTGCAGGCCGTGGACGACGCCGGGCAGCGGGGCGATCAGGGCGGCGGCGTGGGCGGCGGCCGGTCCCGGGACCATCAGCGAGACACTGCGGGCCGCCGGGCCGCGCAGGGCCTCGACGACGGCCCGGTTCACGCCCTCGCTCAGCCCGGCGTCGTCCACCCGCACCACCAGCCGGAGCCGCTGCCCGGACCCGTCCACCCGCCGCTCCGTCCCGCGGCCCGTCGTCGGGCCGCGCTCGCCCAGCCTGGGCGCTCCGGCGGGTGGTCGTCCATGACGGATGGGCACCGGGTCATGGACGACCGTCACGGGTGGGGCGTTCGGTGGCGGGAGCGGGCCGGGTCGCCCTGGACGAAGCCGTTGCCGGTGAAGCCGACGTACACCCGGCCGGGGGCGTCCATGTCGCCGGTGACGACGTTCACGCCGGTGTAGTAGCAGGCCGGGTGACGGGCGGTCAGGGTCCAGGTCGCACCGCGGTCGGTGGAGCTCCACACACCCCACACGCCGCCGACCTCCGCGTACGCGAAGACCGTCGGGTAGCCGCCGGGGGTCTCGGCCCGGCCGAAGCCGAACGACCGGGCCTGCCGCACCCCGGCGGCGCGGGTCCAGGAGCCGCCCCCGTCGAGGGTGTACCAGAGGCCGCCCTGCGCGGTGCTCTCCCAGACGTTCCCGGCGCGGCCGGGCACCGCGTGGACCTGGCCGAAGACGTGCGCGTCGGTCCCGGCGGTGGACGGGGGCGTCCCGGTGGCGCGGGCCCAGGTCGAGCCGCCGTCGGTGGAGCGGAAGAACTCGCCGTCGCCGCGGGTGGTGGCGAGGTAGAAGGTGCCGCGGGCGGCCAGGTCCGCGGTGAGCGCCCGCTTGGCTCCCCACCAGATCATGTCGTGGATGCCGGGGCCGGGGTCGACGCCGGTGCCGGCGGTCCAGGTCCGCCCGTTGTCGCGGCTGACGTAGGGGACGTTCAGCGGCCGGGCCTGTTCCCCCGGCCGCCCGGCGTTGGCCGGGTCGGCGGCGTAGTCAGCGGGGACGGTGGGCATCCAGACGATCGACGAGGCGTCGGCGGAGACCGCGATGTTGCCGCCGTAGCGGCGGGTGATCTCGGACTTCGGTCCGCCGAAGCGGGTCCAGGTGGCACCGCCGTCGGTGGAGTAGCCGGACGCCGGATCACTGGTCCAGCCGGCGTCCAGCGGCGCGTACTGGGCCCGGGTGTCGCTGGAGACGGCGACGACGTACCGGGGGTTCAGGCCGGCGTAGGCGAGGCTGGTGCCCGCCGAGAACTGGTCGGTGAGGATCGGGGCGGTCGGGTACGCGCCGGGGTCGGTGTGCCGGAAGCCGTTGCGGTCGGCGACGGCGCTGACCGGGTCGCCGCCGGGCGGCGCGACCAGGTCGTAGGTCACCATCTCCTCGATGCCGGCGGAGACGAACCGCCAGTGCAGGACGGGCTCGGCGGAGAAGGCGTCGTCGGCGCGCCATACCCCGATGCCCTGCGGGAACCAGACCCGGCCGGGCGCGGTCGGGTCGAACACCAGCGTGCCGGTGGAGAGCCAGCCGCTCTCGGTGGTGTCCTTGGGCCAGGACGCGTCCGGGTAGTCGAGGGTGAGACCGAGTGGCTGCCAGCTCGCGCCGCCGTCGACGGAGCGGAACAGGTGCCCGGCTCGGACGGCGTCGTCGGCGGCCAGCAGTCTGGTGGAGTCGCCGGGCTCGACGGCCACGAACCAGGAGCCTCCCCGCGCGAGCGGCGTGGTCAGGTCGTGCCCGGCCGGGTCGGCTGCCGTGAACCGGCGGATCGAGGAGGCAGCGCCGCCGCCGGGGCCGAACGCCACCAGCAGGGTGCCGTCATCGGCGATCTTGGCGTCGGTCGGGGTGCGGGCGGTCTCCGGGTACACCAGCCGCCAGCCGCGGCCGGCGTCGGTGGAGTGGTAGACGCCCGCACCGGCGACCGTCGCCCAGATGCCACGGGTGCGGCCGTGCGCCCTCCCGCCGGACGGATCGAAGAGCACCGAGACGACGCCGGTGCCGCCGGTGCCGGCCGGGAGCTGGGCGGGCGCCACCCGCCTCCAGTGCCGGGCCGCGTCGGTGGAGACGTACAGACCTTGGGTGCGGGTGCCGAAGTACACCGTCCGCGCGTCGGCCGGGTCGACCGCGAGGCGCTCGGGGCCGGTGCGGTAGTCGTTGTTGCCCTCGACCAGCCAGCGCTGCCCGCCGTCGCTCCAGTGGGCGCCGCGGTCCCGGCTGGCCAGCACCCTCCCGTCCGGGCCGCCGTCACCGACGGCCGCGTAGACCACCCGGTCCGCGCTCGCTGCCACGGCCACGCTCTCCACGCCGTAGTCGGCAGCCCTCGGGTCCGGCACTCGGCCGGCGCGCAGCAGCTGCGTCCAGCTGCCGGTCGCCTCGTCCCAGCGGACCAGCCCACCGACGTCCTCCCGGCCGTAGACGACACCGGGCGTGCGGGGGTGGACCACCAGGCCGGTGACGAAGCCGCCGCCGCCGATCCGCAGCGGCTGCCACCGGTAGTCCGCGGCCCCGGCGCCGGTGCAGCGCGCGTCGTACTGACGGTCCGCCGCCGCGGCGAACCGCGCGGGGAGGGCCGGGACCCCGAGCGCGAGGAGCATGCCGAACACGGCGGCCGCCGAGGTTCCGGTCCGGCGGCGCCGGGGCGGGGCCTCGGCCCGGGGGTGCGGTGCCGGTCTTCTGAGCGGGCCGATGAGCATCTGCGCCTCCGTATGCGTGGTGCCGGCGGTCCGGCGGTGCCCGTCTCCCGGGTCGCCGGAACCCGCAGCGTAGGAACGGGCCGGCCCGGCCGACATGGCCCGGGATGCCCGTCGTATGGACGGCCGTGACCGGCCCGTCCCAGGCGGCGCACCGCGGCTGCGGAACATGGACGACCGTGCGCAGTCGGGTTCCGCGTCTCCTGCCGTGCCCGGCCCCCCCACTACGGTGAAGCGCACTTCACCGCAACCCGCAGGCCCGCACCCGGGCTGCCCGTCGCCGACGCCACGGGTGCCCGGCCGCGGGCTTCCCCGCCTTCGCGGCCCAGCATCCCCCGAGGTCCCCGTGTTCACCGACCTTCCCCTGGCAGACCTGCACGCCTACCGCTTCGACGGCGCCGAGCCCGAGGACTTCGACGCCTTCTGGACGAGAACGCTGGCGGAGTCCCGTGCCGCGGCCGCTCCGCCCGTGCTGCGGCAGGTCGACAACGGCCTGATCCATGTCGACACCTACGACGTCAGCTTATCCGGCTTCGCCGGCCAGCCCGTCCGCGCCTGGCTCCGGCTGCCGCGTGGGGTGCGGCGGCCGCTGCCGGCCGTCGTGGAGTACCTCGGCTACGGCTGTGCCCGGGGCTCCGCCCTGCGCCCGACCCTGTGGTCCTCGCTCGGCTACGCCCACCTGCTGATGGACAGCCGCGGCCAGTCCAGCTCCTACGGCGCGGCCGACACCCCGGACGGGGACTTCGCCCCGCAGACCGGCGGGGTGCTCACCAGGGGCCTGGCCGGGCCCGAGTACCACTACTACCGGCGGCTGTTCACCGACGCCGTCCGGGCCGTCGACACCGTCGCCGCCCTGGACGAGGTGGACGCCGACCGGATCGCGGTCGTAGGCGGCAGCCAGGGAGGCGGGATCGCGATCGCCGTCGCCGGGCTGCGTCCCGGCCTGGCCGGGGCCTGCGTCGACGTGCCGTTCCTGTGCCACTTCCGGCGCGCCACCCAGATCACCGACTCCCACCCCTACCGGGAGATCACCGACTACCTCCAGGGCCGGCCCGCCGACGTCGAGCGGGTCTTCGACACTCTCTCCTACCTGGACGGCGCCAACCACGCCGCCCGTGCCACCGCCCCGGTGCGGTTCTCCGTCGCCCTGATGGACCCGGTCTGCCCGCCGTCCACCGTCTTCGCCGCCTACCACCGCTGGGGCGAGCGCACCGGCGGCGCCGACAAGGACATCCAGGTCTGGGAGTACGCCGCCCACGAGGGTGGCGGCGACCACCAACTCGCCGAGCACGCCGCCTTCGTGGCGGCCGTCACCGGACACCGGGTGCGCTGAGGCCCGCCCCGCACCGACCATCCCAGGAGCACCGCATGACCAGCACATCGACCCTCGGCACAGGGTGGCGCCTCACACTCAGCGGCCCGCACCCCGACGCGCCCGCCGACCTGCACGGACGCACCGTGCCCGCCACCGTCCCGGGCTGCGTCCACACCGACCTGCTCGCCGCGGGCCTGCTCGCCGACCCGTACGTCGGCCTGAACGAGGCCGAACAGCACTGGATCGGCCGCTCCGACTGGACGTGGAGCACCTCGTTCGACCTTCCGGACGCGGGGGGCGCGGCCCGGCGCGAGCTGGTCTTCCACGGCCTGGACACCGTCGCCGAGGTCAGCGTGAACGGGCACGTCGTGGGCCGCACCGCGAACATGCACCGCACCCACACCTTCGATGTCACCGAGCTGGTGCGTCCGACCGGCAACGACCTTCAGGTGCGCATCAGTTCGGTGTACGCCTACACGGACGCCCGCCGGGCCGAGTCCGGCGAACTGCCGACCACCTACGACGAGCCCTTCAACCACGTCCGCAAGATGGCCGCCAACTTCGGCTGGGACTGGGGGCCGACGCTGGTCACCGCGGGCATCTGGAAGCCGGTCGAACTGCTCAGCTGGAGCGGCGCGCGGCTGGAGTCCGTCCGGCCCGCCGTCACCGTCGCACGCCCCGGCCAGGACGGTCCCGCGACGGTCACCGCGCACGTCGCCGTCCGCCGCGCCCCCGACGCCCCGGCGGACGAACTGGTACTGACCGCGACCGTGGCCGGTCAGCGCGCCACCGGCCGGGTCCCCGCCGGCGCCGGAACCGCCGAACTCACCGTCGAGGTGCCCGACGCACGCCTGTGGTGGCCGACGGGCCTGGGTGAACAGCCGCTCTACGACCTGACGGTGGAACTGGCCGACGGCCGGGGTGCCGCCGACCGCTGGTCGCGCCGGATCGGCTTTCGCACCACCGCCCTGCACACCGCACCGGACCGCGCGGGAACGCCGTTCGAGATACTGGTCAACGGCGTCCACGTGCCCGTCCGTGGCGTCAACTGGATTCCCGACGACTGCTTCGTCTCCCGCCTCGGCCGGGACGACTACGCCAGCGCGCTCGGCCACGCCGTGGAGGCGAACGTCAACCTGATACGGGTGTGGGGCGGCGGCATCTACGAGAAGGACGAGTTCTACGACCTGTGCGACGAGCGCGGCCTGCTGGTGTGGCAGGACTTCCTGTTCGCCTGCGCCACCTACAGCGAGGAGGAGCCGCTGCGCGGCGAGGTGCTCGCGGAGGCCCGCGACAACGTCACCCGGCTCGCCCCGCACCCCAGTCTGGTGCTGTGGAACGGCAACAACGAGAACCTGTGGGGGTTCAGCGACTGGGGCTGGCCCGAGATCGTCGGCGACCGGTCCTGGGGGCTCGGCTACTACACCGACCTGCTGCCCGGGGTCGTGGCCGAACTCGACCCGACCCGCCCGTACTGGCCCGGCAGCCCGTACTCCGGCTCACCGGACCTGCACCCGAACGACCCGCTGCACGGGCCGGTCCACATATGGGACGTCTGGAACGAACGCGACTGGACCGCCTACGCCGAGTACCAGCCGCGCTTCGTCGCCGAGTTCGGCTTCCAGGGCCCGGCCTGCCGGCCCACCGTGCGGCGCGCGATCGACGACGGTCCCCCGGCCCCGACCGGACCGGTAGCGGACGCGCACCAGAAGGCCAAGAACGGGGTGGCCAAACTGCGGCGCGGCGTACTGCCCCACCTGCCCGGCGGGCGCCGCACGGACCCGGAGCAGGAGATGGCCGACTGGATCTACCTCGCCCAGCTCAACCAGGCGCGGGCCGTCCGCTTCGGCGTCGACCACCTGCGCGGCCAGTGGCCGCGCTGCTCCGGCACCATACTGTGGCAGCTCAACGACTGCTGGCCGGCCGCATCCTGGGCGACCGTCGACGGCGACGGCCACCGCAAGCTCGCCTGGTACGCGCTGCGCGCCGCCTACCGGCCCCGGCACGGGGCCGTGTCGCAGGCCACCGGCCGCCGGCCCTTCGCGCGGCTCACCAACAACGGCGACGGCCCGTGGCGGACCGAGATCACCGTCCAGGTCCACACGGTGGCCGGCGAGCCGCTTTCCCAGGACGTCCACCCGGTGGCCCTGCCGGTCGGCGCGACCGCCTCCCTTCCGGTCGAACTGCCGGCCGGCGACGCCGCGCTGGTGGTGACGGTCCGGGACGGCGCGCACGTCCTCGACCGGACCCTCACCGCGGAGGACATCACCGCCGGCCTGCCCGCCGCGCGCTTCTCCGTCACCACCGGGGCGGCCCCGGACGGCGTCCATGTCCGCGTCCTGGCCCACACCTTCCTGCGCGACGTGGTGCTGCACGCGGACCGGCTCGACGACGACGCGTACGTCGACGAGCAGATGATCACCCTGCTCCCCGGCGAGGAGCACGTCTTCCACGCCCGCACCACGGCGCCGGCCGACGACCCCCGCTGGCGGCACCCGCTGACCGTGCGCTGCGTCAACGACCTGCTCGGCTCCTGAGCCATGACCCCGTCGGGGTCATGGCGCGCCATGCCC
>NZ_JBHXLV010000221.1:0-10548 GCF_042721685.1 Streptomyces sp. NPDC058459
CGCTCAGTCCTCGTACGCGTCCAGCGGCGGGCAGGAGCACACCAGGTTGCGGTCGCCGAACGCCTGGTCGATACGGCGGACCGGCGGCCAGTACTTGTCGGCGGCCGAGACCCCGGCCGGGAAGACGGCCTCCTCGCGGGTGTACGCGTGCGTCCACTCGCCGCCGAGGGCGGCCGCGGTGTGCGGGGCGCCGTGCAGCGGGTTGTCCTCGGCGGGCCACACGCCGGAGGCGACCTTGTCGATCTCCGCACGGATGGCGATCATCGCCTCGCAGAACCGGTCCAGCTCGCCCAGGTCCTCGGACTCGGTCGGCTCGATCATCAGCGTGCCGGCCACCGGGAACGACATGGTCGGCGCGTGGAAGCCGTAGTCGATCAGGCGCTTGGCCACGTCGTCGACGCTCACGCCGGTCGCCTTGGTCAGCGGGCGCAGGTCGATGATGCACTCGTGCGCGACCAGACCGCCGGGGCCGGTGTAGAGCACCGGGAAGTGCGGCTCCAGGCGCTTGGCGATGTAGTTGGCGGAGAGCACGGCCACCTGGGTGGCGCGCTTGAGACCCTCGCCGCCCATCAGGCGGACGTAGGCCCAGGAGATGGGCAGGATGCCCGCGCTGCCCCAGGGCGCCGCCGAGATCGGCCCGACGCCCGTCTCCGGACCGGCCGCGGGCTGCATCGGGTGGTGGGGCAGGTACGGCGCCAGGTGCGCGCGGACCGCGACCGGGCCGACGCCGGGACCGCCGCCGCCGTGCGGGATGCAGAACGTCTTGTGCAGGTTCAGGTGGGAGACGTCGCCGCCGAAGTGGCCAGGCTTGGCGAGGCCGACCAGCGCGTTGAGGTTGGCGCCGTCCACGTACACCTGGCCGCCCGCGTCGTGCACCTGGGCGCAGATGTCGGCGACGTGCTCCTCGAAGACGCCGTGCGTCGACGGGTAGGTGATCATCAGCACGGACAGCTCGTCACGGTGCTGCTCGATCTTGGCACGCAGGTCCTCGACGTCGATCTCGCCGTCCCCGGCGGTCTTCACGACGACGACCTTCATCCCGGCCATCACCGCGCTCGCGGCGTTGGTGCCGTGCGCGGAGGACGGGATGAGGCAGACGGTGCGCTGCTCGTCCCCGCCTGCCCGGTGGTAGGCGCGTACCGCGAGCAGTCCGGCCAGCTCGCCCTGGGAGCCGGCGTTGGGCTGGAGGGAGACCTTGTCGTACCCGGTGACCTCGGCGAGCCGGTCCTCAAGCTCGCGGATGAGGGTGAGGTAGCCCTCGGCCTGCTCGGCGGGCGCGAAGGGGTGCAGCGCGCCGAACTCGGGCCAGGTGACCGGCTCCATCTCGGTGGTCGCGTTCAGCTTCATGGTGCAGGAGCCGAGCGGGATCATGCCCCGGTCGAGGGCGTAGTCGCGGTCGGACAGCTTGCGCAGGTAGCGCAGCATGGCCGTCTCGGAGCGGTGCTCGTGGAAGACCGGGTGGGTGAGGTAGTCGTCGGTGCGCAGCAGCGCCTCGGGCAGCGTGTCCTCGGCCGCACCGTCGAGCGCCTCGATGTCGCCCTCGGCGCCGAAGGCGGCGAGGACGGCCTCCAGCTGAGCCCGGTCGGTGGTCTCGTCGCAGGCCAGGGAGACGTGGTCGGCGTCGACGAGGCGCAGGTTGACCCCGCCCTCGCGGGCGGCGGCGACGACCTCGGCGGCCTTGCCGGGCACGCGCGCGGTGAGGGTGTCGAAGTAGGCGCCGTGCACGATCTCGACGCCGCCGGCGCGCAGGCCCTCGGCCAGGATCGTGGCGTAGCGGTGGGTGCGGCGGGCGATCGTCCGCAGACCGTCGGGGCCGTGGTAGACGGCGTACATGCCGGCCATCACGGCGAGCAGCACCTGCGCGGTACAGATGTTGCTGGTGGCCTTCTCGCGGCGGATGTGCTGCTCGCGGGTCTGGAGCGCGAGGCGGTAGGCCCGGTGCCCGTCGGCGTCGACGGACACGCCGACCAGCCGGCCGGGCAGGCTGCGGGCGAACTTCTCGTGCACCGCCATGTAGCCAGCGTGCGGCCCGCCGAAGCCCATGGGGACGCCGAAGCGCTGGGTGGTGCCGATGGCGATGTCCGCGCCCAGCTCGCCGGGCGAGGTGAGCAGGGTGAGCGCGAGCAGGTCCGCGGCGACGGTGACGAGGGCGCCCAGCCCGTGCGCCTGCTCGACGACCGGCTTCAGATCCCTTACGGCACCGGAGGCGCCGGGGTACTGGAGCAGGACGCCGGTGATGTCGCGGGCGGCGATGTCGGCCGGGATGCCGTCGCTCAGGTCGGCGACGACGACCTCGACCCCGGCCGGCTCGGCGCGGGTCTGGATGACGGCGACGGTCTGCGGCAGGGTGTCCGCGTCGACCAGGAAGAGGCCCTTCTTGTTCTTGCCCATGCGCCGGGACAGCGCCACCGCCTCGGCGGCGGCGGTGCCCTCGTCCAGCAGGGAGGCGCCGGAGGTGGGCAGGCCGGTGAGGTCGGCGACCATCGTCTGGAAGTTCAGCAGGGCCTCCAGCCGGCCCTGGGAGATCTCCGGCTGGTAGGGCGTGTAGGCCGTGTACCAGGCGGGGTTCTCCATGACGTTGCGCAGGATGACCGGCGGGGTGAAGGTGCCGTGGTAGCCCAGGCCGATCATGGAGCCGAGGACCTGGTTGTGGTCCGCGAGACCGCGCAGCTCGGCGATCACCTCGGCCTCGGTGCGGGCGCCCGGCAGGTCGAGCGCGTCGGCGTTCTTGATCACATCCGGGACCGCGGCGGCGGTCAGCTCGTCGAGCGAGCCGTAGCCGATCTGCGCGAGCATCTTGGCCCGCGCCTCCTGGTCGGGCCCGATGTGGCGCTGCTCGAAGGGGATGCCCGCTTCGAGGTCGGCGAGCGGAATGCGAGGGGCGGTCATGTGCGGAGGCCTCCTGGTCGATGCGACCTGCGAGGGGCACCACGGCGCGGGTGCCCACCGGCCTCCCCCTCTGTCATCTCTTACCTGAGAGCTTCACCGGGGACCTGCGGAGCCCGGCTTTCACCGTCGGTGAGGGCGGGAGTCCTGGACACCCGCCCTGCTTTCCAGAGTGACCTCGTCCGTGCGGTACGGGGGCCTGAGAGATTCCGGGGAGGAGTTGCTCCTTCGGCGCCTCCGAATTGCTCGGAGGACTCTCCCGCACGGGGTCAGCAGCCGTGTTCAGCGTACCAGCGGGGTCCTGGGCGCGGCGTTCGAGTGGCCGCCCGGCTGATTCTGCTCTTTTGTAGTGCTTACGGATGAGTTGCGACCATGTGGAGGGAGAGGGATCGTGCAGACCGACATCGATCCGCGCAGCCTGATCGGCCGCAAGGCGTTCGACCGTGCCGGCACCAAGATCGGCACCATAGACGAGGTGTACCTCGACGACGCGACCGGCGTCCCGGAATGGGCCGCGGTACGCACCGGACTCTTCTCCCGCGACGCCTTCGTCCCGCTGGAGCCCAGCGAAATCGTCGACGGAGCGCTCCGCGTCCCCTTCGAACGCGCCCTCATCAAGGACGCCCCCGACTTCGGCGTGGGCCGCCACCTCTCCCCCGAACAGGAACTCCAGCTCTACCACCACTACGGCCTCCACGTGGGCCCCGCCGCCAGGACCACCCCGGACCGCGACTTCGGCGAGGTCGCGGGCGCCGAGGAGACCTGAGCCCACCCTCATCCGCCGCCCTCCGTCACCCCCTCAGCCGGCCCGCGCGCCTCGTCCACCAGCGGCAGCGGGTCGGCCGGGGCCAGACCGTTGTCGTCGGACCGGAAGGTCCGCACCCGGCCCGGCGCCGAACGCGGGGTCTCGAAACGCACCGTGACCCGCCCCAGACCGCTGCCCTGCACCCAGCCGTGCCCGTACTCCGGGTGCCGCACGTCCTGGCCCGCCCGCCACTCCGGCGCGGCGGGCCCGGGTCTCTCCGGGCCGACGTCGGGGGCGCTCTCCTCCGGCGTCTCCTCGGCCTGCTCCCCCGCCGCCTGGGCGAACAGGTCCTCCTGGGTGTAGTCGGCCAGCCCGGACACGCCGACGCCCAGCAGCCGCACCCCGCCCGTGGTGTCCACGGAGTCCAGCAGTCGCGCGGCCGCCTCCCGGATCACCGCCGGATCGTCGGTGGGCCCCCTGAGCGTCTCGGAGCGGGTCAGGGTGGAGAAGTCGTACCGCCGGACCTTGAGCACGATGGTGCGCCCGGACAGCCCGGCCCCGCGCAGCCGCCGCACACACCGGTCGGCCAGTCGGCGGACCTCCAGGCCGACGCGCAGCCGGTCGTGGATGTCCACGGCGTAGGTGTCCTCCACCGACACCGACTTGGCCTCCCGCTCGGCCACCACCGGCCGGTCGTCGCGGGCCAGCGCCATCGCGTACAGCGCGTGTCCGTGGGCCTTGCCGAGCAGCCGGACCAGTTCGTCCTCGCCCGCCTCCGACAGCTCCAGCACGGTGGTGATCCCGGCGCGCCGCAGATGATCGCCGGTGGCGGGGCCCACACCGGGCAGGGTCCGCACGGACATGGGCGCCAGCAGGGCCCGCTCGGTGCCCGGTTCGATGAGCACCAGGCCGTCGGGCTTGGCCCGCTCCGAGGCGATCTTGGCCAGCATCTTGGAGGCGGCGAGGCCCACCGAGCCGGTCAGCCCCGTCACCGCCAGGATGTCGGCGCGCAGCCGCACCCCGGCCGCCCGCGCCGACGCCTCGTCCGAGGCGACGCCGCCCGCCTCCAGGTCCACGAACGCCTCGTCCAGGCTCAGCGGCTCCACCAGCGGGGACAACTCCCGCAGCAACGCCATCACCTGGTCGCTGATCGACCGGTACAGCGCGAAACGGGGCATGAGATACGCGGCGTTCGGTGCCAGCCGCCGCGCCTGCGCGGTGGGCATCGCCGAGTGCACCCCGAACACCCGCGCCTCGTACGACGCGGTGGCCACCACTCCGCGCGGCCCGATCCCGCCGACGACCACGGCCTTCCCGCGCAGGCTCGGCTTGGACGCCTGCTCCACCGAGGCGAAGAAGGCATCCATGTCGAGATGGAGGATGGTGGGCGCGTTTCTCACATGTCCGATGCTGCACCACACCACTGACAATGGGCCCGCGCGCGCCGGCGCCCGGGGGAAAGCGGTGCCGGCCGGTCTCAGACGGCGCGGTTGCGGCGCCGCGCCAGTTCGTCGGACGGGTTGTGCCCGATGAGCGTCTCACCGGTGTCGACACGCTCGCCGTGCAGCTGGGACAGGGCGCTCTCCACGTCCCGCCACACCACGCCCACGGCGATCCCGAAGATGCCCTGGCCGCCCTGGAGCAGCGCGTGGACCTCGTCCGGGGAGGTGCATTCGTAGACCATGGCGCCGTCGCTCATCAGGGTCATACGCTCCAGATCCTGGAACCCGCGCTCCCTGAGGTGCTGCACCGTGGAGCGGATGTTCTGCAGCGAGACTCCCGTGTCCAGGAACCGCTTGACGATCTTCAGGACGACCACGTCACGGAAGCTGTACAGCCGCTGGGTGCCCGAACCGTGAGCCGGCCGCACACTCGGCTCGACCAGCCCCGTACGGGCCCAGTAGTCGAGCTGCCGGTAGGTGATCCCCGCGGCCGCGCAGGCCGTGGGACCGCGGTAGCCGATCTCCTCGGACGTCATGGCCGCCGCCCCCTCACCGTCAGGCACCACCGTCGGCCGCTGCGGAGCGTGATCGGCCACGCCGCCGAGCTGTGACTGTCCCCCGCCCGGCCGAAACCGCGCGCTCGGGGGAAGGTACGGGCCGCCGTCCCCGTAACCATGTCCGGGGGCACCCCCAGCCGTACCGTCGCCGCTCATGCTCACGCCGACCTCCGTCCTTGACCTGCCCTGTCGACGGTAGGCAGTCACCAGGGGTGCGTCAACGATCGCCACACTCGGCACGCCGAGTGATAATCACCCTGAGAGTGGTTTCCCGTGTCCCACCGCTGGGAAAGGCTAGCCGAATGCGCTCGCGGAAAGGCGTAGGACGCTCTCACGGGCCGTTGGCAATTGCCCCCGCGACGGCGTCACCACTTGCCGCGGACCGGCCGGACGCGGACCATCGAGTCCACCCGGCCGGCCCCTGGCATCACTGGCTGCTGGTGCCGAAGTCCTCGGGCGAGATCTGGTCGAGGAACTCGCGGAACTTCTCCACCTCGTCCTCCTGCTCGTCCGGGATGGCGATCCCCGCGTCGTCCAGCACGCCGTCGCTGCCGTAGATCGGCGTGCCGGTGCGCAGCGCGAGCGCTATGGCGTCGGACGGCCGCGCGCTCACCTCGACCCCGCTGGCGAACACCAGTTCCGCGTAGAAGACGCCCTCTCGCAGATCGGTGATGCGGACTTCGGTCAGCTCCTGGCCCACCGCCTCCAGCACGTCCTTGAACAGGTCGTGCGTCAGCGGGCGCGCGGGAGCCATGCCCTGCTGGGCGAAGGCGATCGCCGTCGCCTCCCCCGGACCGATCCAGATGGGGAGGTAGCGGTCGCCTCCCACTTCGCGCAGGAGCACGATCGGTTGGTTGGAGGGCATTTCGACCCGGACACCTACGACATCGAGCTCGTTCACACAGCAACCCTAGGCCGTGCCCGGGACGTTTGGGTAGTCGGGCCGGGAACAGGTGGGCGATCCGGCGCACGGGCGCCCGGTGCCGGACACACCGCTCCTCAGGGCAGCCGTACGCCGAGCGCGGACTCGACCAGTGCCGAGTGCAGCTTGGTGGTGAGCGCCGCCAGCTCCTTGGTACGGGCCTCGGCGAGCACCCTGGTCTGCGGGTTGCGGTGCCGCTTCAGGGGGGCGACGACCTGGTCGACCAGCCCGGCGTCGCGTTCGGCGGCGGCCTTCATCACCCGCAGATGGCGGGGTTCGATACCGAACCGGCCCAGTTCGGCCACCAGCGCGGCCACGGTGACGGCCTCGGCGTCATAGACACCGTCCACCAGGGGGGAGAGGAGCCCGTACGACTCCCACTCGCGCAGGTCGGACTCGTCGATACCGGCCGCCGCCAGCAGCTCGTCCCGGCCGATCCGGGCGACCGAGGGCAGCTCGGCCCCGGCCGGCTCCTCGGGGCCGCCGCGCTGACGGCCGACCACGGGCAGCTGGAGCGCGTCGCCGCGCTCCATGGCCTCCAGCTGCTCGCGGATCACCTTGAGCGGCAGATAGTGATCCCGCTGCATCCTCAGGACATGGCCGAGCCGCTCCAGATCACGGGGGCTGAACTTGCGGTACCCCGACGGGGTCCGCTGCGGCTCGATGAGCCCCTCCGACTCCAGGAAGCGGATCTTGGAGATGGTGACTTCGGGGAACTCGTCGCGCAGCACGCTCAGCACCGTGCCGATGCTCATCAGCCCACTGTCCCTGGCGGCGGTACCGCTTCCGGCACCGCCACTCGGTGTTTGAAGCATGGACCTTCCCTGGGGTTCCCCCGGACGGGCGCCCGGGGGTGGGTCAGACTCCTTGCCGGCTCGCGTAGAAGACCAGCCGGTACTTGCCGATCTGCACCTCGTCACCATTGGCCAGCGCCACCTGGTCGATCCGCTCACGGTTGACGTAGGTGCCGTTGAGGCTGCCCACGTCGGCCACCGTGAAAGACCCGTCCGGCGAGCGGCGGAACTCCACATGGCTGCGGGAGACCGTCACGTCGTCCAGGAAGATGTCGCTCTGCGGATGCCGCCCGGCCGTGGTCAGGTCGCTGTCCAGCAGGAAGCGGCTGCCCGAGTTCGGGCCCCGGCGCACCACGAGCAGCGCCGAGCCGATGGGCAGCGCGTCGACCGCCGCCTGCGCCTCGGGCGACAGCATCGGCATCGCCGTCTGACCGGTGACCTCCGAGTCGTACGCCTCGATGCCCGAGATGGAGATCGTGGACGTGGTCTCCGACGCACGCTCCGGCGCCACACCGGGACGCAGGGGCGCACCGCAGTGGGAGCAGAAGCGGGCGTTGTCCGCGTTGCGGTTCCCGCACCTCGTACACACCAGGGCCGACATGTCCGGAGCCTCCTGCCGCGACGGTTGCCCGAAACCTATGCCGCCGGACTGGCCAGGGTCAACGGACGCCGCGCCCTGACCACCGGAAGTGCCACCAGCCGGACCAGCCACCTGGTCCCGGAACAGCGGACGCTGCCCTTCCTCGCCGGGCTGTGCGCGATGACGGGCCGTCGCGTTCTCGTTGCCCTCTCGCGCGCTCTTGCCGAACAACTTCCCAAACAACTTCACGGGCGATTCCCCTTGACCGAAACAGACCCGCCCGTGGGGCAGGACGAACCCAGAATGCCTACACCGACCGATCCGGACATGTTCACAACGTCCGTATCCACTCGACAGTTTCCACCACGCACCACCCCTTCGGTGCGTCGACCCCCCGCAACCTCATGCCCCCGCCCGACGACGCCCATGCACCGCCGGTTCACCGGGAGGACGACCGAGCGTAGTCAGGCTGCTTCGCTTGCCGCAAGGCGTTCACAACGATCTTGTCCGAGCGCTCGACACTCACCGTGGCCTGCTCCTTCTCCACGCTCTGCACCACGCCTCCCGGGATGTTCAGCGCCGGTTCCAGGTCCTGCGGCTTGCCGATGACCTGGAAACGATAGGGGGCGTTGATCTTGTTGCCGTCGACGGCGACGGTACCGCCGGCGTCCGACAAGTACGTGTTCGCCACCACGCGCACACCGTTGACCTCTATCGCCTCGGCGCCGGCCGCGCGCAGTTCCTGGATCGCGTCGAGCAGCATGTCGGACTCGACGGCTCCCTTCGGGTCCTCGACGGTCATGGTGATGCCGGGGCCCGTGGCCGCCACGGTGCCCGCGAGTATGCCGAGTTGGCGTTCCTTCTCGGCGGTCTGCCTGCGCGCCTCCGCGGCCTGGTCCGAGCTGCTCTGCAACTCCTGACGCTGCTTCTCCAGTCCCTGCTTCTCGTCCTCAAGACGCTGAGTACGGTCGTCCAGTTCATCGAGGATGCGGACCAGATCCTCCTGGCGTGCCCCGCGCAGCGCGCTGTCCCCGTCGCTGTTGGACGCCACCTGCACGGCCAGCCCGAAGCCGAGACCGAACAGCAGCAGCGCCACGATGAGTTGCGCGCGCGTCAGCCGGGGCGGCCACAGACCCTCCGCCAGCCGCTGACGCCCGGTCAGCCGGGGCTGGGCGGGCTGCTCCGGCTCGGGCGCGGGTCCGGGCTCCGGCGCGGCCTCGGGCAGCGGGGCCGCCACCTCGGGGGGTAGTTCCATGCGCGGCCCGTGCTCCGGCCGCTCGTCCTGGTCGCTCATCGCACTCACGCCCGGAAGACATGGCGGCGGATCGCCGCGGCGTTGGAGAAAATCCGGATGCCCAGGACCACGACGACACCCGTCGAAAGCTGCGCGCCCACGCCCAGCTTGTCGCCGAGGAACACGATCAGTGCGGCCACGACCACGTTCGACAGGAACGACACCACGAAGACCTTGTCGTCGAAGATGCCGTCGAGCATCGCCCGCAGACCGCCGAACACGGCGTCCAGCGCCGCCACGACGGCGATGGGCAGATACGGCTCGACCACCACCGGAACCTCGGGCCGGACCAACAGTCCGGCCACCACTCCCACGACGAGGCCCAGTACGGCGATCACGATGTGCCCTTCTCAGTCTTCTCGGCCTGCTCGGTCTTCTCGGCCTGCTCGGCGCGCGGCTGTGCTGTTCGTACGATCACACTCGGTGCGGCGGGCAACCGGACGTCGCTCTCCGCCGAGATGGCGGTACGGACGCCGAAGTTGTCCTGGAGCGCGTGCAGGTACAGCCCGTCGGCGCTGTTCTGGAACGCGGTGCTCAGCTTCTGCCCGTCCCCCACCGCCAGCACCGTGTACGGCGGCACCAGCGGCCGGTTGTCCACCAGTATCGCGTCACCCGCGGCCCTGATCGCGGACAGGGCGGTCAGCCGCTGCCCGTTGATGGAGACCGCCTCGGCGCCGGACGCCCACAGCCCGTTGACCACGCGCTGCATGTCCCGGTCGCGCACCCGCCCGGTGTCGGAGAACCCGGCGGACTCACGCGGGTCGGTGCCGTCTCCCCCGGTGCTCGCCTCCTTGGCGTCGTCCACCACGAGCTTCACGCCGGGACCGTGCACGGCGGTGGCACCCGACAGCAGACCCACGAGGTCCGCCTGACCGCCCCCGGACTGCCGTAGCGCCGCCCGCTGCCGCGCGCCGACGTCCGCACGGAGCCGGTCGACACCGCTCTCCAGCCTGTCGGCGGCCGCGGTCTCCCGGTCGATGCGGTCGATCAGCTCCTGCCGCTCCTTGGCCACCACCGGCGCCGCGACATGCGCCTGCGCCGCGCCGACCGTCACCACCAGTGCCGCGAGCACCAGTCCGCCCGCCAGGCCCAGCTTGGCGCGGAGGGTCTTCGGCAGGCCGCCCTCGCCCAGGGACTCCTTCCGGGCGGCGGCCTCGGCATAACCGTCGTCGAGGCTGTGGTCCATGACGTTGGTGATCAACGACATGGAGGCGTCCGGACGCCTGGGCCGCGCGGGGCTGCTCCGAACGGGGGGTTGCTGCGGCATGCCGCACATCGTCGCATGCCGCGCGCGGTACCTCCGAACGAGCCCCGTACACGTGCCGGAC
>NZ_JBHXLV010000222.1:0-10537 GCF_042721685.1 Streptomyces sp. NPDC058459
CAGGCCCAGGGGGCGGTGGACTCCTCGGCGGTCCAGCGGCCGCGCCGGGGGCGGGCCGCGCCGCCGGGCATGAAGTAGTCGAAGGGCCGCACCGGGCGGCCGACGACGGCGCCCGGCCGCAGCAGCAGGAAGTGCGGTGCGAGACCGGGCAGCAGGTGCAGCCGCGCCTCGGCGCCGGACCGGACCCGGACCACGTCGAGCCCCTCGGCCTCGCTCAGCCAGGCGGGCGGTGCCACCTGCGCGACCACCTGGATCACCTGGGTCCACGGCGCGTACTGGTGCAGGGAGCGCAGCGCGGCGCGCAGCAGTTCCTCGCCCCAGGGGGTGGCGTGCTCGAACAGGACGACGGCGTCGACGGGGAAGCCCACCTCGTCCAGCCGGACGACGTCGAAGGTCTCCAGGGTGACGGTCGGTTCCAGTTCGCCGTCGGTGTCGCTGTAGCCGCACAGCCGGTCGAGGCCGATCTCCACCCCGGGCGCGTCACTGGGCACCGCGCGCTGCACGCGATTGGGCCGGGGGCCGATCAGCCGCTCCACGGGCAGGTTGTCGTTGCGCGTCCAGAACTCGATCTCGATGCCCTGGTCGTCGCCGGTCCAGAGGTTCTCGGTCGGTTCGGTGCGCAGCCAGGTGAGGCGGATCACCCGCGCCTTGGGGTAGTGCTTCCACGCCTTCACATGGCTGCCCGGCAGGTCAGGGGTGTCGCTCCGCGCGGGCGATACGGAGGTGACGTACCCGGTGTGCTCCTCCATCAGGGCCCGCAGCACGCGGCGGACGGCTCCCTTGTCGCGCTGCTCCACGGCGAGGCAGATACGGCGGTCGTCCAGCGCGGGGACCGCGAACCAGCAGATGCCGGCCGAGTCCAGGGCCCGGGTGACCAGTTCGTGGTCGAACCGGCGGGCCAGGTCGAGGGTGAGCCCGGTGTGCACATGGCCGACGCGGCCGTCCGGGGCGGTGGTCCGGCGCTCGGACCGGCTGAGCCCGGCCTTGCGCACCCGGCGCAGGGCGCGCTGGTGCAGCCGTGCCTCGCGGCGGCGCAGGGTCTGGGCCAGGCTCAGCTTCACCTTGCGGCGCACCCCGGCGGGCAGGGTGGTGGCCGCGGCGGCGCGGACGGGGTCGGGTACGAACCGCTTGTAGACCTGAACCGCTGAGTTCATGGACGTCGGATCGGGCACGTCATGAACTCCGCTTCATCGTTCGTAAGGGCTTGGGGTGGGGAAGTAGGCGCCCAGGAATCCGTCCAGCAGTTCCTGCTGGGCCTCGATGTCCTCGGGGGTGGAGAAGGCGTCGTTGAGACAGAAGGAGTCTCTGTCCCGGCCGTCCAGCAGCCGTTGGAGCCGGTCGGCGAGATCGGGCACCGAGAGCTGGAGGTAGGTGAAGGGCATCGAGCCCGGCTGTCCCCGGCCGGTGAGGGCGGCGTAGTAGAGGACGAAGGACGAGGTGGGCGAGAGGTCCGTCATGGCGCGGAATCTGCTGCCCGAGGTACGCGCCCACGCCGCGGGGAAGTCCCGTTCCGCCTCCTCCATCGCCGAGCGGCGCAGCGGGTACGGAATGTGCTCCATGGGCTGGGTGATCACTCTGCCGAAACGTTCCTTCAGCAGCGCCCGGTTGTTCTTGCACGCCGCGTCGACCGGGCTGTCCGTGGGGACGACCGGGCCCTGCGGGATGCGGTTGCGCGAGGGGAAGTAACGGGCCACGCCGGCCGGGGTGTAGAAGGCGTGCGGGGCCACCGGGCGGCCCATGAACATGTCGTCGTTGAAGTACAGGAAGTGCTCCGCCAGGCCCTCGATGCGGTGCAGCTGGCTCTCGATGGCGTGCGAGTTGAACACCGGCAGGTCGGCCGGGTCGCGGAAGATCTCGCGGTGCGTGGCGATCCGCAGTCCGGGCACGTCTCCCAGGTCGTCCCGCAGCCAGGCCGGGGTCTGGTCGTCGGTCACCACGTAGACGTTGCGTATCCAGGGCGCGAACATGTGCAACGAACGTACCGAGTAGCGCAGTTCGTCCCGGCTGATGAAGCGGGCGTCGCTCGCCGACTCGGCGTGGTAGACCTCGCCCCTGGCCGTGGCCTTGCGTTCCTGCCAGGCGGGGTCGTTGCCGTCGACCCAGGTGTAGACCGCGTCCACGGGGAAGTCGATGTCGTCCGCGCAGGGCACGAGGAACTCGGGCCGGGTGACCAGCGGGGGCGCGTCCTCGGCCGGGGTCCAGTCGGAGATGTACCGGCTGAACAGCCGGGCCGCGCCGCGCACGCCGGGACCGTCGGTCCGCACGCTCCAGGCGACCCGGTTGGGCCGGGGGGCCACCAGGCGGTCGCCCTCGCGGCGCCAGAACTCGATCGCGCAGCCGTACTCGTGTCCCAGCACCAGGTGCCGGTCCGGGTCGGCGCGGGTCCAGCTGACCTGGAGGACCCGGGCGCCGGGCACCTCGCGCCAGGCGGCGGCCTCCCGCGTGGACAGCGGCCTGGCGGGGCGGGGCGCGTCGGGGTCGATCACGCTCAGCAGACCGGGGAACTGCCCGAGGCCGCGCCGCAGTACGTCCAGCACCTGGGGCCGCGCGTCCTCGGCGACGGCGAGCACGGTGCCGTGGTCGTCGTGGCCCCGGACCGCGAAGGGGTCGGCACCGATCGTGGTGAGCAGCCGGGACAGGGCGGCGCGGTTGGCCTCGCGGGCCGCCAGCGGGGTGATCCGCCGGATGACGTAGACATCGTCGTGCCTGGTGGCGGGCGGCCCGGTGACGGCGGGCACGCCTGCCGTGGGCGCCTCGACGGCGGCTCGCGCGGCGCGCTCCAGGACGGCCTTCGGAGCGACGGCGCCGCGTCGCGCCGCATCGACGGGCATCCGCACGGCGGGGTGTTCGGATACCGCCGTCACGCCACACTCCCCCTGCTGGCCGAGACCCCCGGGACCACAGCCGCCCTCCCTCGTTCACTCCGGCCCCCGGCCGGTCGAGCGCCTGTGAATCATCAGGCCGACCCAATAATGCTTTAAGCTTCACGCGCTTTGCGCATCATCACCGCATGTTCACATCACTGTCAAATGAACGGATCGCCAGGCAAACCTGCTGGAGAACCGGCTGACGAAGTGAAGTTCTGGTGAACGACGGACAGTGGACGCACACGGTATGTGAGCTGACATTCGGTCTATAGTTCGGCGGACCACGGCGCGAGGCGCCGTGCGGGCCCGAACCTCTCCCCCCACTCGCGCCCGAGCCACTCAAGGAATCCAAGGCCGCGAGCCGACGAGCGAGAGGACCGAGCATGACGCACTCCCCGGTGGGTCCGGGCAACCCCGAGGCGGGGCCGGGGCAGGCACCGCCGGCCGGACGGCGCCCCCGCCGCCGGCTGCGCTGGATCGCCGTCGGCGTCGTGGTCCTCGCGGTCGCCGCGGCCGGTGTCTCCTACGGGCTGTACAGCCGGCTCGACGGCAACATCAAGGGCGTCGACCTCGAACAGTCCCTCGGCGACGACCGCCCCGCGAAGCTGCCCACCTCCGGCCAGAACGTGCTGGTCCTCGGCTCCGACTCGCGCGCCGGCGCCAACGCGGCGACCGGTACCGGGCATGTGGCGGGGGCCCGTTCGGACACCGCGCTGGTCATCCACATACCCGAGGGGCGCCAGAAGGCCGTCGCCGTCAGCATCCCGCGCGACACCCTCGTCACCCGCCCCGAGTGCGTCAAGGGCAACGGTCCGAAGCTTCCGTCGGCCCACCGCGTGATGTTCAACTCGGTCTATTCGGCGGCCGGTCCGGCCTGTGTGGTCAAGACGGTCGAGAAGATGTCGGGTGTACGGCTCGACCATTTCGTGGAGATCGACTTCGCCGGGTTCAAGGGCCTGGTCGACGCGATCGGCGGGGTTCCCGTCACCGTGGACCGCGACATCCACGACTCCTCCAGCGGGCTCGACCTCGCGGCCGGCACCCACCGGCTGAACGGCACCCAGGCGCTCCAGTTCGTCCGTACCCGGCACGGCATCGGCGACGGCAGCGACCTGGGCCGGATCGGGATGCAGCAGAAGTTCCTGATGGCGCTGCTGGCCGAGATCAAGCGGCAGGACCTGATGGGCAGCCCCACCAAGGCGTACGCCGTGGCGGACGACCTCACGACCGCGCTCACCACCGACTCCGGGCTCGCCTCCCTCACCAGGCTTGCCGAGTTCAGCCGCAGCATGAACGGTGTCGACACCTCCACCATGGAGACGATCATGCTCCCGGTGCGGTACGACACCGAGGACCCCAACCGGGTCGTGGCCGCCCGGCCGCAGGCCGAGCAGCTCTGGGCGGCCCTGCGCACGGACGGGGTGGTCCCCGACTCCGCCAGGAAGTCCCCCGCGCGCGGCGGCGCCACCCCGTAAGCACCCCCGGCGGGGTCAGATCTCCCGCCAGGGCTCCAGCGCGAGCCCCGGCTCGTCCTTGCGGCGGGTGAGGACGAGCCGGCCGGCCGACGGGGAGAGCGCGGCCGCGACCAGCCGCCCGGAGTCCGCGCCACCCGTGAGGAAGACCCGCGCGTCCTCGGGCAGTTCCGGGCCCGACTCGGCCCACCAGGCGCCCGCCGACTCCGCCTCCGTGGGATACGCGGCGATGGCGACCCGGCCGTTCGCCGCGCGCTGTGCGAGCACGGTGCAGTCATGGCCGTCGAGCAGGCAGCGGGCCGCGCTGACCGGGCCCGGTCCGGCCGCGTACAGCAGCGCGACGGGCTCGGAGCCGGGGCGCCAGGCGCAGAGCAGGCCCTCGGGGTCGGTGTAGAACACCGTCGTGCGGTCTGCGGAGGTGGCGAGCGCGGCCAGTGTGCCGGGCCTGACCCGCGCCTCCAGCCGCTCGGTGACGGACGGCTGTCCGCCCGGCTTCTCCTGGGACCAGTGCAGGATGCCGCCGGGCACCGCCCCGTACACCTCGACCAGGCCGGACTCCCCCGTCAGCGCCGCGAGGCCGTCCTGGACCCTGGAGCCCTTCAGGTCCCGCCAGGGGTCCCAGCCGCCCTTCTCCCGCTGGGCGACCATGCTCAGCCCCTGGCCGCCGTTGACCACGAAGACATGGGCCCGGCCCTGGGCGTCCACCGCGACCGCGGGGTCCGAGGTGCGCGGGCCCTTGCGGTTGGGGTGGCCGATGGGGGCCCAGTCCAGGGCGGTGAGGTCGGGGCGGTAGTGGGTGGAGTGGGTCAGGACCGCCTCGTCCTTCGCCGCCGGACGCCAGGAGACGAGGTGGGCGTAGCCGTCGGTGCCCTGGCCCACTCCCAGGCCCGGACGCAGTCTCAGTTCGCCGCCCACCCTGCGCGGGGCGGTCCAGCCGCCGCCCGGCCGGAGTTCCGCCCGGGACAGGACACCGTCACCCGTGGGGTGGTAGACACCGAGCCGGCCGTCGCTGCCGGGTATGAGCCAGTCGCCGTTCACCGGATCACCATAAGCCGCTTGGTGGGAGGCGCGGACCGCGCCCCCGAGGGACTCCCGTGGGAGTCTGGGCGCATGGACGACGTACGCCGGGTGCCGGCTCAGGACGATCCCCTGCTGGCGATCGTGGACTGCGCCAATGTGGTGGGCTCCCGGCCCGACGGCTGGTGGAAGGACCGCAAGGGGGCCGCCGAACGGCTGCGGGACCGGCTGGCCGGTGGCGGGCTGCCGGGCCGGCCCGGCCCGGCGGAGATCGTGCTGGTGGTGGAGGGCGCGGCGCGCGGTGTCGAGTCCGTGCCGGGGGTCCGGGTGGAGTCCGCGCCGGGCAGCGGGGACGACCGGATCGTGGAGCTGGTCGCCGGGTCCGCCGACCGGGACCGGCTGGTGGTGACCGCCGACCGCGAACTGCGGCGCCGGGTGGGCGAGCTGGGCGCGGAGGTCACCGGTCCGCGTACGGCCCTCGGCTGAGGGTCTTCCGTACGGCGGGCCGGCGCTCGCGGCTCAGGGGGCCTCCGGGGCCTCGGCGGGGGGCTGCTCCCCGCGGGCCAGGCGGCTGTGGGTGCGGCCGTAGAGGAAGTAGACGACGAAGCCGATCGCCATCCAGATGGCGAACCGCAGCCAGGTCTCGGCGGGCAGATTGAGCATCAGCCACAGCGAGGCGCACACCGACACGACCGGCAGCACCGGGACCCACGGGGTGCGGAAGGCGCGGGGCAGGTCGGGCCGGGTCCTGCGCATGATGATGACGCTTGTCGCGACCACGATGAACGCGAACAGGGTGCCGATGTTGACCAGTTCGGCCAGTTCGCTGAGGCTGGTGAAGCCCGCGATGATCGCGATGATCACGCCGAGCAGGATGGTCGGCCGGTGCGGGGTGCGGAAGCGCGGATGGACCCGGGAGAAGAAGCGGGGCAGCAGTCCGTCGCGGCTCATGGCGAAGAACACCCGGGTCTGGCCGAGCAGCAGGATCATGCACACCGTGGTCAGGCCGACGGCGGCGCCGAAGCTGATGATGCCCGCGTACCAGGGGTGCCCGAGCGACTTGAAGGCGTCCGCGAGCGGCGCCTCCACGGACAGCTTCGTGTACTTCTGCATGCCGGTGACGACGAGGGACACCGCCACGTACAGCACCGTGCAGATGAGCAGCGAGCCGAGGATGCCGCGCGGCATGTCCCGCTGCGGGTTGCGGGTCTCCTCGGCGGCGGTGGCGACGACGTCGAAGCCGATGAACGCGAAGAACACCACCGAGGCGGCGGTGAAGATGCCCATCACACCGAAGTTGGCCGGCGCCCAGCCGAACATCAGCTGGATCAGCGGCGCCTTGAGGTTCTGGCCCGCCTCCTGCGGCTGGGCCGGCGGGATGAAGGGGTCGTAGTTGTCGCCGGTGACGAAGAAGGCCCCCGCCACGATCACGATGAGGACGACGACCACCTTGACGGCGACGACGGCCGAGGTGATCCGGGCGGACAGCTTCACGCCGACCACCAGCACGCAGGTCAGCAGCAGCACCAGCGCGGCGGCGAGGACGTCGAAGCCGAACCCGCTCGCGCCGTCCCGCCCGGACAGGTACTCCGGCAGGTGCCAGCCCCAGCTGTCGAACAACGAGCGGACGTACCCGGACCAGCCGACCGCCACCACCGCGGTGCCGAGCGCGAACTCCAGCACCAGGTCCCAGCCGATGGTCCAGGCGGGCAGTTCACCGAGCGAGGCGTAGGAGAAGGTGTAGGCCGATCCCGCCACCGGGACCGTCGACGCGAACTCGGCGTAGCAGAGCGCGGCGAGGCCGCAGACCACGCCGGCCACGGCGAAGGCGACGGCCACCGCGGGACCGGCGCTGTTCTTGGCCACCTGGCCGGTCAGCACGAAGATGCCGGTGCCGATGATGACACCGACACCGAACACCGTGAGGTCGAGGGCGGAGAGGGACTTCTTGAGCGAGTGCTCCGGTTCCTCGGTGTCCCGGATGGACTGCTCGACGTTCTTCGTGCGGAAGAGCGTGCTCACGTGCCTACCTCCCACGCTTGTCGTCCTCGACATGGTCGAGAGGGACGGGGTGCGTGTGCCCCGGCACTGGCAGGTTCACGCAGGCGGGCCGGTCCCGCCACCTGAGGAGGCAGCGGAACCGGCCCGTCGGCCGTGGCGTTCGAGTGGTCAGTCGCGCGCGGACTCCACCGGGTCCATGGCGTCCGTGTCCTGCCCGAAACGGCCGTCGATCCTGGCGACCAGACCGGTGACCTGGCGGGCGATGTCCGGGGCGGTCAGCCCGATCTCGGCCATGACCTCGGCGCGCGAGGCGTGGTCGAGGAAGCGCGGCGGGATGCCGAAGTCGCGCAGCGGCACGTCCACGCCCGCGTCGCGCAGCGCCTGGGCGACCGCGGAGCCGACACCGCCGACGCGGCTGTTGTCCTCGACGGTGACGACGACCCGGTGCCGCCCGGCGAGCGGGGCCATCGCCTCGTCGACGGGCTTGACCCAGCGGGGGTCGACGACGGTGGTGGAGATGCCCTGCTTGTCGAGGAGCGTGGCGATCTCCAGGCACATCGGGGCGAGCGCGCCCACGGACACCAGGAGCACGTCGGGGCGGTCGGTGTCCGCCTCGCGCAGCACGTCCATGCCGCCCACCCGGCGCACCGCGGGTACGGCGGGGCCGACCGCGCCCTTGGAGAAGCGGACCACGGTCGGCGCGTCCTCGACGGCGACGGCCTCGCGCAGCTGGGCGCGTACCTGGTCGGCGTCGCGCGGTGCGGCCAGGCGCAGACCGGGCACCACCTGGAGGATGGACATGTCCCACATGCCGTTGTGGGAGGCGCCGTCGGTGCCGGTGATGCCGGCCCGGTCCAGGACGAAGGTGACGCCGCACTTGTGCAGGGCGACGTCCATCAGGACCTGGTCGAAGGCGCGGTTGAGGAAGGTGGCGTACACCGCGAAGACGGGGTGCACCCCGCCGTGGGCGAGGCCGGCCGCGGAGACGGCGCCGTGCTGCTCGGCGATGCCGACGTCGTAGACCCGCTCGGGGAAGCGCTTGGCGAACCTGTCCAGGCCGACCGGCTGGAGCATGGCCGCGGTGATGGCGACGATGTCCGCGCGCTCCTCGCCGAGCTTCACCATCTCCTCGCCGAACACGGAGGTCCAGTCGGCGCCGGAGGAGGCGATGGGCAGACCGGTGTCGGGGTGGATCTTGCCGACGGCGTGGAAGCGGTCGGCCTCGTCCTGGAGGGCGGGCTGGTAGCCGCGGCCCTTCTCGGTGAGGCAGTGCACGATGACCGGGCCGCCGAACCGCTTGGCGCGCACCAGCGCCGACTCCAGCGCCTCGATGTCGTGGCCGTCGATCGGGCCGACGTACTTCAGGCCGAGGTCCTCGAACATGCCCTGCGGGGCGATGAAGTCCTTCAGGCCCTTCTTGGCGCCGTGCAGGGTGTCGTAGAGGGGGCGGCCGACGACCGGGGTGCGGTCCAGCAGGTCCTTGGTCCGGGCGAGGAAGCGCTCGTAGCCGTCGCTGGTGCGCAGGGTGGCCAGGTGGTTGGCCATGCCGCCGATGGTGGGCGCGTAGGAGCGCTCGTTGTCGTTGACGACGATGACGAGCGGGCGGTCCTTGGCCTCGGCGATGTTATTCAGCGCCTCCCAGGCCATGCCGCCGGTCAGCGCGCCGTCTCCGATGACGGCGACCACGCGGTCGTCGGACTTCTTCAGCTGGTTGGCCTTGGCGATGCCGTCGGCCCAGCCGAGCACCGTGGAGGCGTGGCTGTTCTCGATGACGTCGTGCTCGGACTCGCTCTGCGCCGGGTAGCCGGACAGGCCGCCCTTCATCTTCAGGCGGGAGAAGTCCTGGCGCCCGGTGAGGAGCTTGTGCACGTAGGACTGGTGGCCGGTGTCCCACAGCACCTTGTCGGCGGGCGAGTGGAAGACCCGGTGCAGGGCGATGGTCAGCTCCACCACACCGAGGTTCGGGCCGAGGTGACCGCCGGTCTTGGACACGGCCTCCACGAGGAACGTCCGGATCTCACCAGCGAGCTGGTCCAGCTCCTCCAGGCTGAGCCGGTCCAGATCGCGCGGTCCCGTGATGCGGGTCAGCAGCGGCACCCGTGCCTCCTTGCAGGTATGAGCTGATCGAGCTGTTGCCGGGCCTGACGAGTCTAATGTTCCACCCCGGCGGAGCGTCGGCCGGGCGGTGCCCCGGTGGTCGTACGAACGGTCGCACCCCCCATGAGCGGGGATGCGACCAGGGGAAACGCGGAGGCCCGGCGCGTCGTCGCGCCGGGCCTCCCGAGAGCCTGCCGGGGGTTACGCGCGGCCGGCGGACTTCTGGGTCTTGCGGGTGACCGAGTCGATGACGACCGTGGCGAGGAGCACGCCACCGGTGATCATGTACTGGATCGGGGTGGCGATGCCCCTGAGGGCGAGCCCGTACTGGATCGACGTGATCACGAGGACACCGAGCAGCGCGTTCCAGGTGCGGCCCCGGCCGCCGAAGAGGCTGGTGCCGCCGATGACGGCCGCGGCGATGACGTTCATCAGCAGGTCGCCGGAGCCGGCGCTCTGGTTGGCGGCCGCGATCTTGGAGGCCCAGAACAGGCCGCCGACGGCGGCGAAGACACCCGCGATGGCGAAGACCGAGACGCGCACCAGGGTGACGTTGATACCGGCACGGCGGGATGCCTCGACGCTGCCGCCGAGCGCGAAGACCTTGCGGCCGTACGCGGTGCGGCGCAGCAGGAAGTCGCTGGCGACCAGCACGATCCCGAACAGGAGCACCGCGAGCGGCAGGCCCTTGTACTGGTTGAAGATGACCGCGACGGCGATCAGGGCGACCGCGAGCAGCGCGGTGCGCAGCACGATGTCGCTGAGCGGACGCGACGGGATGCCCGCGAGCGCGCGACGGCGGTTGCCGAGGAACGCCGACAGGAAGTACCCGGCGACCGCCACGACGGCCAGCAGGTAGGCGGCGGCGACATCCGAGAAGTAGTACGTGGTCAGCTTGCCGACCACGCCGTCGCTGTCGATGTTGATCGTGCCGTTGGAGCCCAGGATCTGGAGCATGAAGCCGTTCCAGAACAGCAGGCCGGCCAGGGTGACCGCGAACGCCGGGGCGCCGATGCGGGCGAAGAAGAAGCCGTGCAGGGCGCCGATGGCCGCGCCGGCCGCGAGGGCGGCGAGGACGGCGAC
>NZ_JBHXLV010000223.1:0-10515 GCF_042721685.1 Streptomyces sp. NPDC058459
GGCGGATCTCCCGCCCGCGTACGGATCGCGCCTACCCCAGCGGCACCGGCTCCGGCAGCCCCACCGGCCAGGTGTGCACCGGCTCCCCGGCGTGCATCAGCTCGGCGTACCGGCGCGTCGTCGCGGCCAGCGCCTCCTCCCGGCCGTGGCCCTTCTCCAGTGCGCGGTGGAAGGTGGCGGCCTGCCAGGACGCGCCGTTGACCCGCTTGCGGCAGCGCTCCTCGATGACCCCGAGGTAGAAGTCGCGGTCGGCGGCCTCGATCCCCCACGCGTCCAGCCCCGCCGCGGCCATCGGCAGCAGTTCGTCGCGGACCAGGGTGACGGCGTCGACCTCGGCCGTGCCGCCGTAGCGGCCGCGCCGGGGCCAGGTGAAGCGGGCGTCGATGCCGTACCGGCAGGCAGCGTCGAAGTTGGCCTCGGCGGTCTCGAAGGGCAGCCGGGTCCACACCGGGCGGGACTCCTCGGCGAACGCCCGCACCAGCCCGTAGTAGAAGGCGGCGTTGGCGATCACGTCGGTGACGGTGGGTCCGGCGGGCAGCACCCGGTTCTCCACCCGGAGGTGGGGAACGCCGTCGGCGACGTCGTAGACCGGGCGGTTCCAGCGGTACACCGTGCCGTTGTGCAGGACGAGTTCGGCCAGCAGGGGCACTCCGCCGGCGTCGAGGACCTCCAGGGGCTCCTCATCGTCGCAGATCGGCAGCAGGGGCGGGAAGTAGCGCAGGTTCTCCTCGAACAGGTCGTGGGCGTCGGTGATCCAGCGCTCGCCGAACCAGGTGCGCGGCCGCACGCCCTGGGCCTGGAGTTCGGGCGGGCGGGTGTCGGTGGCCTGGAGGAAGAGCGGCGGCCGGGACTCGCGCCACAGCTCGTGTCCGAACAGGAAGGGCGAGTTGGCGCCGACCGCGATCTGCGCGGCCGAGACCGCCTGCGCCGCGTTCCACACGTCGGCGAACCGGTCCGGTGTCACCTGGAGGTGCAACTGCACGGAGGTGCAGGCGGCTTCGGGGACGATGGAACGCGAGGTGCAGCGCAGATGCTCCACGCCCTCGATGTCGAGCCGGAAGTCCTCGCCGCGCGCGGCGACGATCTGGTCGTTGAGGAGGGCGTAGCGGTCCACCTCGGAGAGATTGGACGAGACCAGGTCGTCCCGGCCCAGCGTGGGCAGGATGCCGGTCATCACGATGCCGGCGTCCACCTCGCCCGCCTTGCGGTCGGCGTAGGCGAGGGAGGTGCGCAGTTCCTCCGCGAGCCGGTCGAACACCCGGTCGCCGAGCCGGTGCGGCGCTATGTTGACCTCCAGATTGAACATGGCCAGTTCGGTCTGGAAATCGCGGCTGGCGATCCGCTCCAGTACCTGGCCGTTCAGCATTTTCGGCATACCGTCGGGGCCGGCGAGATTCAGTTCGATCTCCAGTCCCATCAGGTTCTTGGGACGGTCGAACCGTTTCTCGGCCAGCAGTCGCTCCAGTCCCGCCAGGCACTTCTGGAGCTTTTCTCGGTAGCGCTGGCGATCGGACAGGTCGAACGGGCCTGCCACGACCTTCTCCCCCATGGAAGTGTCCCTCCTCGGATGGGCGGCCCGAAGGTCCGGCCGCCGGGGTCCCGGATCGGTTGGGATGATGCCCAGCGGAAGCGATCGATAACGCCGCATCCGGCCTCGCCGCCCATTATTCTGACGGAAGTGTCCTGCGGCACATTCACGAGGCATGCCGCAGCACGCATCTTCGGGTGCCCTGATCGTCTCGTGAAAAACGCCGACGACAATCGGCCGACCGCGCCGACGACGCACGGCGAGGTCAGGACCGCCCCACGGCCGGGAAATCGGGATCATCAGCACGTATCCACGACCGGATATCGCCTTGCTTCGACCAGCGAAATCGCATAGTCGAAACAACCGGTTAACACGCGTCGTATAAACTTGTCGGACAGGGCCGAAGGATGGTGCCTCGGTACCGGTTTCTGACGCGTTTCCGCCGCATTCCGGCCGTTGGGTGACGGCCGGCGGATCTCCGTCGCAGCCGCGCCCGCTCCGTACCCCGCCACCTCGGCCTGCCACCCTGTGAGCAGACAGCGCCGTCCGCCCCGCACGCTCCACCGCCATCGCGCCGCCGCGCCTGTCGAACGAGAGGCGACCCACCATGCCGCTGCACGTGCCCCCCGCGCCCGCGCCCGCGCTGCACTCCGTCCTCACGGCCCTCGGTTCCCCCACCGCGGTCCGCGAGGCGCGCACCCCGACCCTGCGTGCCGCGCAGGGCCCCGTCACCCCCGAACTCCCGCTCGCCCTGCATGTGCTGGACCACATCACCCCCGAGGGCCTGTCCGCGACGCGGCTGACGGGCTGGCGGTTCGTCATCCGCTCCGGCGACCGTCCGGTCGCCGCGGCGGACACCGTGCTCACCCCGGACGGCTGGGCCTTCTCGCACTTCTTCGAGGGCCCCTACATCCCCTCCACCGAGCGGGCGCTCCAGCAGGCCGAAGCCCTGCTCCAGCCCCATCAGCCGCGCCTGCTGTCGGTGCCGGGCCTGTACATGCTCACCCTGTGGCTGCACGGCGATCCCACCGCCGACCCGGCCGAGGGGCATCCGGCCGCCACGGACCTGCTGGTGCCGCTCGCCCCGGCGCCGCCCGGCATCCGGGCCCACCGGCCGCACCGGGTCTCGGAGTTGCTGCCCGTGCTGACGCATCGTGCGACCCCCGTACCCCTTCTCGGCTCACCCGCCTGACCGCCTTCGCCGCCTTTCACGCGTACCCCGCTTCCCGGCACGGAAGCGGGGTACCGTCTTTTCTCCGGGTACGCCTGATTTCTGCTCCGGCCACGGGCATCCCCGTGCGCCCCCGGATATTTCGCTCGTGCGAGTAATTGACCGCTCCTACGAGCGAATAACCGACGCTCCGCCGAGCGGACTAGCCCTTTCCGGTCACCCGGAACCACCCGAAGGGACAGTGGGGTCGGATTGAACCGTCCGCGCGGGTGACGCGTCATGAAGGAGTAAGGAGCGGTGCTGCCAAATCCCTGCGGAACGACGCCCGGCGGGCAACACTGATTCCCACTGATGTTTCACCACGGGGGACGGACATGACCACGACAAAGCGAGAGATCCCGCCCATGTGCCAGCATCAACCGACCTGCCCGCCAGCCGAGTCCGCCGACCGCGAGTCGGCCCGTCTCGTGGCGCACCACCCGGAACAGGGGTGGAGTCTGCTGTGCAACGGCGTTCTGCTCTTCGAGGACACCGGTGAGCTGCTGCCCGACGGCCGGGTCATCGCCCCGCACCGCCCGCTCGCCACGTCGCAGGTGATGACCGCCGCCTGAGCCGCACCCGGGGCGGCCCGCGAAGACCGCCCGACGACACGAAGGGGCCGGACGCACACCAGGTGCGCACCGGCCCCGACGCGCGTCCGGAGCGGATACCCGGGGCGATCGTCGCCGGCTGGTCGGATCGGCCGTACGGGAGTGGGATGGAAGGAGGACGCGCGAGCGGCCCGTCCCCCGAGGAGCGTGGAGTCATGTCCGGATACGACGCCCCCTTGGCCACCCGGGTGGTCGTCGGTGTGAGCGGTTCCCTGGGCAGCGTCACGGTACTGCGCCGGGCCACCGCGCTGGCCCGCCGGCTGGCCGCCGAGCTGTGGCCGGTGCTGGCCTGGACGCCGCCCGGCGGTGATCCGACCGGCCGGCGCTCCGTCGTCGCCGATCCGCTGACCGAGGAGTGGCGGCGGCTGGCGGAACACCGGCTGACCTCGCTGCTCGACGACCTCTTCGGCGAGGAGGGCCCCGGCATCCCCCTGCACGCCGTGATCGTGCGCGGCGCGCCGGGCCGGGCGCTGCTGGCGGTCGCGGACCGCGAGGACGACCTGCTGGTCGTCGGCACGGGCCGCCGCGGCCTGCGCCGGGCCTTCTCCGGCCGGGTCTCCCGGCACTGCCTCGCCCACGCCGGCTGCCCGGTGCTCGCGGTGCCGCCCTCGCCGCTGGAGTCCGAGCTGTCCGCCGTACGCCGCCGCAACGCCTGGCACCGGCGCATGGACATCCGCGGCCTCTGACCCTTTCGCGCGCTGGGCTGCGGAGCGTCCCGGCGCGGGGCAGCATGGACAGGGTGCACACGACTCCCGAAGGATCTTGTCCGAGATGACGCTCGGTGTCCGCTCCCGGAGCCCGGACCACCTGTCCCCCGGCTTCGCCGGCACACCGCTCTTCCCGTCCACGCACGCTCCGGGCCTTCACCTTTCGGTGCGTCAGCAGCCCCCGTCGGCCCATTCTTAACGCAGGATTGACGCCCTCCCCCTCCCGGAAGCCATGGGTGTGGCGTCACTCTCCGCATACGCTGGTCCGGCTGTCCGTGTGATGACCGCAGGCAGCCGAGCCGCACCACCTGGAGCACGCCGATGGCCACGACCGAGCACCCTCCCAGCCGCATGCGCGGCTGGATGCTTCAGGGGCTCTCCGACATGGGCAAGAGGGGCGGCCTGACCGGGCCGCACGCCGAGCCCGAACCCCCGCACCGGGGCCAGCGCTGGTGGCGGGTGATGTGCCTGACGGGCGTCGACTACTTCTCCACCCTCGGCTACCAGCCGGGCATCGCCGCCCTGGCGGCCGGCCTGCTCTCTCCGCTGGCGACCATCGTGCTGGTCGTCGTCACCCTGGCCGGCGCCCTCCCGGTGTACCGGCGGGTGGCGCAGGAGAGCCCGCACGGGCAGGGCTCCGTCGCCATGCTGGAGCGGCTGCTGTCCTTCTGGAAGGGCAAGCTGTTCGTCCTGACCCTGCTGGGCTTCGCGGCCACGGACTTCCTGATCACCATCACCCTCTCCGCCGCCGACGCCTCCACCCACCTGGTGGAGAACCCGCACCTGACCAGCACGCTGGGCGGCCACCAGATGCTGATCACCCTGATCCTGGTGGCGCTGCTCGGCGCGGTGTTCCTCAAGGGCTTCCTGGAGGCCATGGGCGTGGCGGTCGCCCTGGTCGGGGTCTACCTCGGACTCAACATCGTCGTGGTGGTCAGCGGTCTGTGGCACGTACTGACCGCCGAGCACGTGGTGACGGACTGGACCAGCGCGCTGACCGTGGAACACGGCAATGTCTTCGCGATGATCGGCGTGGCCCTGATCGTCTTCCCCAAGCTCGCGCTCGGCCTGTCCGGCTTCGAGACCGGTGTCGCCGTGATGCCCCATGTCCAGGGCGACGAGGGCGACACCGAGGAGCATCCGGCGGGCCGCGTCCGGGACACCAAGAAGCTGCTCACCACCGCCGCCGTCATCATGAGCTGCTTCCTGATCACCACCAGCTTCATCACCACGCTGCTGATCCCGGCCGACGAGTTCAAGCCCGGCGGCCAGGCGAACGGCCGCGCCCTCGCCTTCCTCGCGCACGAGTACCTGGGCAGCGCCTTCGGCACGGTCTACGACGTCTCGACCATCGCCATCCTGTGGTTCGCCGGCGCCTCCGCCATGGCCGGCCTGCTCAACCTGATGCCCCGCTACCTCCCCCGGTACGGCATGGCGCCGCACTGGGCGCGCGCGGTGCGCCCGATGGTCATCGTCTTCATCCTGATCGCCTTCCTGGTCACCTGGCTCTTCGACGCCGACGTGGACAAGCAGGGCGGCGCCTACGCCACCGGTGTGCTGGTGCTGATCAGCTCGGCCGCCATCGCGGTGACCATCGCCGCGCGCAAGGCCGGGCAGCGCGGCTGGACCATCGGCTTCGGCGTCATCTCCGCGGTGTTCCTGTACACGACCGTCGCCAACGTCATCGAGCGCCCGGACGGTGTGAAGTTCGGCGCCTGCTTCATCGCAGGCATCATGCTCGTGTCCCTGCTGTCCCGGCTGGCCCGCTCCTTCGAGCTGCGGGTGACCAGTGTGGCGATGGACCCTATGGCGGAACGTTTCGTCCGGGACATGGCCAGCCGGAAGATCCGGTTCATCGCTAACGAGCCGGACAACCGGGACCGGGCCGAGTACCGCGACAAGATCGAGCAGATCCGCACCGACAACGACATGCCCGAGCAGGAGGACTTCGTCTTCGTCGAGGTCACGGTGGCCGACCCCTCGGAGTTCGAGAGCTGTCTGACCGTGCGCGGCGAGGTGCTGCACAACCGCTACCGGGTGCTGGCCGTGGAGTCCTCCTCCATCCCCAACGCCCTCGCCGCACTGCTGCTGCACGTACGGGACCTGACCGGGCGTACGCCGCACATCTTCTTCGAGTGGACCGAGGGCAATCCGTTCGCCAACTTCCTGCGGTTCTTCCTCTTCGGGCAGGGCGAGGTAGCCCCGGTCACCCGCGAAGTGCTGCGTGAGGCGGAGCCGGACCGGGCCCGCCGCCCCCGGGTGCACACCGGTTGACCCGTCCGGGCGCCTCTGGCGTCCCGTCCCGGTCCACGCGCGCCGACCTCTCGTCCTATGGTGACCAGCATGCAGTCCTACACGATCGGCCAGGCGGCCCGGCTCCTCGGCGTGAGCCCCGACACCGCCCGGCGCTGGGCCGACGCCGGCCGCATGGCCACCCACCGCGACGAGTCAGGGCGCCGCCTGATCGCGGGTGAGGCCCTCGCCGCGTTCTCCGTGGAGCTGGCCCAGTCAAGCGGGACGGCCGAGGAGGAGACCTCCGTCACCTCCGTACGCAACGCGTTCCCCGGCATCGTCACCGCCATCAAGCTCGGTGACGTGGCCGCCCAGGTGGAGATCCAGGCGGGCCCGCACCGGCTGGTCTCGCTGCTCACCCGCGAGGCGGTCGACGAACTCGGGCTGGAGGTGGGCATGGAGGCCACCGCCCGGGTGAAGTCGACGAACGTGCACATCGACCGCTTCTGAGCGGCACCGGACGCGGACGGAGTTCCGCCCCGTCAGCTCGCCGTGAGCGCGGCCCGGTCCGCGGAGCGGGGCGCCGCGGCGCCGAAGTGGTAGCCCCCGTCGACCTGGATGCCGGTGATCCCGCTGATGTGCCGGGCCCCGCAGCGGTCCTGCGGCAGCACCAGTTGGGGCCCGGCAGCGTCCAGCGGCGCCCCGTCCATCGTGAGGGCCAAAAGTACGGGGGCGTCCGCGAAGTCGGGGTCGATCTCGGCCCAGCTCAGCACCGCCCGGTGCCCGTCGGTACCGGTCACGGAGATCAGGAACCTCAGCCGGTCCTTGCGGCGCACGGGGTCGAACTCGGGCCCCGCGTCGGTCAGTACGTGATACAGCCGCGGCCCGGAGAACAGATGCCGCTGAACACCGCTGGTGGCGCACTCGAAGCTGACATCCACCCGGAACTGAGGCCATACCCACAGGTCAGGAACGGTGAGCCGGGCGGGTCGGACCAGATCGCCGGTCAGGGCCAACTGAGCGAGCGTCACCGCGACCACCTCCCCTCGATGATTACCCTCCGGACCCTTACGGACAAACGCATATGCCAGCCCCGGATAACAACTTCGCAGCTCATGCGATGTGAAGACCGACTTACGTCTCGCACATGCGGCAGTATTATCGGCCCAGTGGCCGATCCCCGGCCCGCTTGGAAGGGCGCGACCGCTGTTCCACCGAGACGAGGAGTAGAAACCCGTGATGACCCGTTCCGCACGCCGGACCCGCCGGACGCTGCAGCTGGCCGGTGTGGGAGTCGCCGCCCTCCTGGCGCTCAGCGCCTGCTCCAACTCCGACGGGTCCACGCCCGCCAAGGCCGACGGCTCCGGCTCCGCCTCCCCGAAGCTGTCCGGCACGGTCACCGTGTTCGCGGCCGCCTCCCTCAAGGAGAGCTTCACGGCCCTGGGCAGGCAGTTCGAGCAGCAGCACCCCGGGACCGAGGTCGCCTTCAACTTCGGCGGCAGTGACACGCTCGCCGCCAGCATCACCGGCGGTGCCCCGGCGGACGTGTTCGCCGCCGCCAGCCCCAAGACGATGAAGATCGTCACCGACCGGAAGGGCACGACGAGCGCCCCGTCGTCCTTCGCCCGCAACCAGCTGGAGATCGCCACCGAGCCGGGCAACCCCGGCAAGGTCGCCTCGCTGAAGGACCTCACCGACCCGAAGCTCAAGGTCGTCCTGTGCGACAAGACCGTGCCGTGCGGCGCGGCCGCGCAGAAGGTGCTGACCGCCGGCGGCGTCAAGCTCACCCCGGTCTCCTACGAGCAGGACGTCAAGGCTGCCCTGAACAAGGTGGAGCTGAAGGAGGCCGACGCGTCCCTGGTCTACAAGACCGATGTGAAGTCCGCCGGTGGCAAGGTGGAGGGCGTGGAGTTCCCCGAGTCCGAGGGCGCGATCAACGACTACCCGATCGCCCCGCTGAAGAACGCGCCGAACGCCGGCGCGGCCGCCGCCTTCATCGCGCTGGTCAAGTCCCCCGAAGGCCAGAAGGTGCTGACCCAGGCCGGCTTCCTCAAGCCGTGACCGAGCCGAAGCAGCCCGGCGCGGCGGCCCGTCACGGCAGGGACGGGCCGCGGCGCCCGCCTGTCCGCGCCGCCCGCCGTGACGTGCCGGCCGCACTGCTGGTGCCGGGCCTGCTCGCCATGGCGTTCCTGCTGGTCCCGCTGCTCGCCCTGCTGGTACGCGCCCCCTGGCGCGACCTGCCGTCCCAGCTCGCCGGCACCGAGGTATGGCAGGCGCTCCGGCTCTCCCTGATCAGCGCCACCGCCGCCACCGCCGTCGCCCTGGTGCTCGGCGTGCCGCTGGCCTGGCTGCTGGCCCGTACGGAATTCCCCGGCCGGGGTCTGGTGCGGGCCCTGGTGACGCTGCCGCTGGTGCTGCCGCCGGTCGTCGGCGGTGTCGCCCTGCTGCTCGCCCTCGGCCGCAACGGCATCGTCGGCAAGTCGCTGGACGCATGGTTCGGGATCACCCTGCCGTTCACCACCGCCGGCGTGGTGATCGCGGAGGCGTTCGTCGCCATGCCGTTCCTCGTCATCAGCGTCGAGGGCACCCTGCGGGCGGCCGACCCGCGCTACGAGGAGGCCGCCACCACGCTCGGCGCCTCCCGCTTCACCGCGTTCCGCCGGGTCACCCTGCCGCTGATCGCCCCCGGCGTCGCGGCGGGCGCCGTACTGGCCTGGGCCCGCGCACTCGGTGAGTTCGGAGCCACGATCACCTTCGCGGGCAACTTTCCCGGCCGCACCCAGACCATGCCGCTCGCGGTCTACCTCGCCCTGCAGAACGACCCGGAGGCAGCCATCGCCCTCAGCCTGATCCTGCTGGCCGTGTCGATCGCGGTGCTGGCGGGTCTGCGGGACCGGTGGATGACGGGAGTGTGACGGTGCCGCGAGGACGGAAGACACCGAGCACGCCGGCGCCCACGGAGGACGGCCGCCCCATGACCGGCATCGACGCGCCGTCCGCCCTGCTGAAGACGGCGGACGAACAGGGGCTGGACGCCCGCCTGGTGGTCGACCGGGGGAACTTCCGGCTGGACGTGGGCCTGCGCGCGGCTCCCGGTGACGTCGTCGCGCTGCTGGGCCCGAACGGCGCGGGCAAGACCACCGCGCTGCGTGCCCTCGCGGGCCTGGTCCCGCTCTCCGAGGGCCGGCTGCGGCTGGACGGAGCCGCGCTGGAGCGCGTCCCCCCGGAGAGGCGTCCGGTAGGGGTGGTCTTCCAGGACTATCTGCTCTTCCCCCATCTGTCCGCGCTGGACAACGTGGCCTTCGGCCCGCGCTGCCGCGGCTTCGGCAAGGCGGAGGCGCGCGCGCAGGCCGCCGGCTGGCTGGAGCGCATGGGCCTGGCCGACCACGCGGGCGCCAAACCCCGCCGGCTGTCCGGCGGCCAGGCCCAGCGGGTCGCGCTGGCCCGTGCGCTGGCCACCCACCCCAGGCTGCTGCTCCTGGACGAGCCGCTCGCCGCGCTGGACGCCCGTACCCGCCTGGAGGTCCGTTCGCAGCTGCGGCGGCATCTGGCCGAGTTCGAGGCGGTCGCGGTGCTGGTGACGCACGACCCGCTGGACGCCATGGTGCTCGCGGACCGGCTGGTGGTGATCGAGCACGGCCAGGTGGTACAGGAGGGCACGCCCACGGAGATCGCCCGGCACCCGCGCACCGACTACATCGCGCAACTGGTCGGCCTCAACCTCTACCGGGGCGAGGCCGACGGGCACACCGTGAGGCTGGACGGCGGGCCGACCATCACGACCACAGAGGATCTGTCGGGACCGGTGTGCGTCGCGTTCCCCCCGGTCGCCGTCACCCTGTTCCGGGACCGCCCGACCGGGGCGAGCGCCCGGAACCTGTGGCGCTGCGAGGTCGCCGGCATGGAGACCCGCGGCGACCAGATCCGCGCGGACCTCACCGGGGAGATCCAGCTCGCCGCCGACCTGACCACGGCCGCAGCAGCCGAGCTGGACCTGCACACGGGCGCACCGGTCTGGGCGACCGTCGAGGCGACGCGGACCCACGCATACCCGGCGTAGGACCGCTCAGCCACCGCGGTGTGGCGATGGTCTCGGTCACGGTCACGGCCGGGCGGCGAGCTGCCACCGGCGGAGGGCGACTCCGTGGCGGCGCTGATGAAGTCCGCCGAGGTCTCGCCCGCCACGGCCCGAGCGGCTGCGAGCGGGCCCCCCGCCCGGTTCCGGGC